>JAOZNO010000366.1 GCA_029933755.1 Bacteroidales bacterium
TGGTAAATATGCACAATGTTGATGCAGAAAACATCTTCCGCCCTGCTTCATGGTCAGCTTTTGGTTCTGACAAAGAAGGTCAGGATTATAGAGCCTGTAAAGCCTATGGCCCATTGTATGGGTTTAAAGAATAAGTTATTTCCTATAAGATTTTTAGTAAAAACCCGGAGTGAGGACAAGCTTCGGTTTTTTATTATTTAAAATCTGAAAAATAATTATTTATATATGCTGAATGGACATAAATAGCGTATTTGCACATTGTATATTACGCACATAATAGGCCACATACATCTTATAAAGAGCGTAGCTTAAGCCCAGTTGAAGTGTAAATCAAAAGTTTTTTTGTATTTTTGTATTAAACGAATTATAATGCTTCTCTATGAAATTTGAATGGGACAACAAAAAAAACAAATCAAATATAAAAAAGCATGGTATTGACTTTAATGATGCCGAACAAATATTTGAAAACCCACTACTGATTAAAGAAGACAATCGATTTGATTATGGTGAAAAACGTTGGATTGGTATTGGAAGGTTACTAGAGTTTGTTGTAGTTGTAATTTTCACTTTCAGAAACAAAGTAATTCGCATTATATCATTGAGACTCGCAAATAAAAACGAAAAGGAGGGATATTATGAAACATTCAAGTAAAACTGACTGGGAACGCCTGAAAAAAATGTCTGATAAAGATATTGATTATTCAGATATTCCGGAAACTGATTTTAAATTTTGGGAAGATGCAGACATATTCGCCCCCCACAAAAAGATTGAAATTAAATTAGAAATTGATGAGGATATTGCTATCTGGATAAAACAATTTGGAGATAAATCAAATTATACTATAAATAAATTATTGCGTTCATATTTTGAAGGTATTCAAGAGTTACAAACAAATGTATAGTGTACATTTATAAATACATGAAACAATTGAATACTTTCTTTACTGGCTAAGTCAAATTCATTTACTATGACAAGAAAACTTATTCCGATTATACTTTTTGTATTACTATTAGTACAAAATAGTTTTTCTCAAAAAAATAATAATCCAAAATTTGAACAGACTCTGGAACCTCATCCGGTCATTGAATTAAATAACTGGCATGTTCATGCAGAAGCTTTGCCGATTAATAAAGTTTTTTCTAAAAAAACAGATAAATGGCCGGTGGAAATGATGAATTATGAATATTGGTGGGGCAAAGAAAAAGTAAAATGGTTTGTACAGGAAATTATAATTCCTGATGAATTTGATGGCAAAGATGTTATTCTGGAACTAGCAGCTGATGCTCAAATAGTGGTTTATTTAGATGGCGAGCTATCAGCATTACCAGACAGAGTTAATAACCAGGTTCTTATCTCGAAAAATGCAAAAAAGGGAGAACGACACAAAATTGGTATTAAAATGATCAAAAGTGGAAAGAGAGCTCATTTTTACCAGTCAGACCTTTATGCCTACCCTAAAGGATATGGAGATTTCATCAATACCCTTTTCAAAGTTTCTTCTTTAAAACCCAGAGATGGTTGGTTTGTAAAGGAACTAAAATTCAAAAAACTTGCATCTGATAAAGCATCTGCAAAAGAATTTGATGATTCTGAATGGAAAACTGCTCCAATTAATAAGAATTGGAAAGGTGAATTCTTACATGCTTGGTCACGTGGAATAATTGAATTACCAAATGAGATTAATGGTTTCCCTGTAAAAAATCAAAAAATCAGATTAGAAGCAAGTACAAATGACCGTGGTGAAATATGGATTAATGGTGACCTTAAACTGAAATTTGACCATAATCCGGGAGTAGTACTTATTGATGATGAAAATTTAACAGGCAAAGCTTTTCAAATTTCTGTAAAAGTGATTAACCAACAAGGTTCAGGTGAATTAAGATATTTGAAATTTATTACCGAAAGGGAATATCAGGCAAAGCAAAATTATGCAATACTATTGAATACATTGCGTAAAACACGCTATTATTACAAACGCCATCCTAAGCCAGATTTGAAAGAATTAAAAAATATTACCAACATTATACAATCTGTTTTAACAAATTCTGAAAATCAATTACAAAAAATAAATACGCTAAAGGACAAAATATATGGTGTAAATGAAAGACTTAGAAAAAATCCTGTTTTTATGGTGCCTCCTTATCTTCAAGCGGTAAAAGATGATGGGATTACCATAATGTGGGAAACTATTTTTCTGGCAGACGGAAGGATTGAGTTTGGTACTGATAAAAATTTGGGTTCAACAATTACAACATCCGGTGCAGAATCTACCATGCATGAAATTACTTTAACAGGTCTGGAAAAGGATAAGGATTATTATTATCGGGTTGTTTCAGGTAATATGGCAAGTTCAATACAAAAATTTCACACAAAAATTCCTGAAGATAAACCTTTTAAGTTTATTGTAGTAGGTGATAGCAGAAGCTATCCTAAAGTATTTAAAAATGTAGTTAAATTAGCTGCACGTGAAAATGCGGACCTCATGCTTAATGTTGGTGATGTAGTTTCAAGTGGCCACAATCTTGATGAGTGGGTGGACGAATATTTTTACCCCATGCGTTATATTGGTGGCTCAGTTCCAAGTTATATTTCCATAGGCAATCACGAATATGGAGGCTATTGGGATATAAGAAGAGTTCCCCCTTATGAAGAAAGAGTGAATCATCCTTTGGAGTCAACCGGAAGTAATGAATATTGGTTTGATTTTAAATATGGCAACTCAAATTTTATATTTATAGATGCCAACAAAGAGGATGGGCCAAAGGGAGACAGGATATCACCTGGAAGTGAACAATATGAATGGTTTAAGAATTCAGTAAAAAGAGCAGATAAGAATGGTCAGTGGACTTTTGTATTGTTTCATCATCCTCCTTATTCTGAATGTTGGTCAGGTGGCTATTACAATGGTGAAGCCCATTTACGTGATGAAATTGTCCCTTTAATTGAAATGAATGGTGTAGATATTACCTTTAACGGCCACACGCATGATTACGAACGAGGCCTACCACATCCGCCTTACGATCCTAAAACCGGTAAAGGAAATAATTCTGCCTGGATAATTGCAGGCGGTGGCGGTTCAGATCTTGACTATCATAAATATTATGAATGGGAGCAAATGGATTTACCAAAGGTAAAAGCAACAACAGACAATGATGATCCGGATGAAGGACAATATTATGAGTATCATTATATTGTTATTGAAATTAATGGAAAACACCTAAAATACAAAGCTGTAAAAATGAATAGTGATGGTAGCGATGGGGGAATTCTGGATGAGTTTGAAATGACCAGGGAATAAATTTTAAATATAAAAGCAGTGCGTCCATTCTAAAAAGATAATTTCACCTTTTTAAAATGGACGCTTTTATGTATAGGATATTTAATTACTTTCTCCTATTAACCTTAATTTCTTCAATTAATTCACCATTAATATCAATGGCTTTCATAATTGTTTGATTTTTTTCAACATCAATACGCATATAATGCTCTATCTTTTTATACTTAACAGTTTCAGGTTGAGGGGCATCAGTACTATATAATGGTGCACCACCACCAGCAGTTACAATATAATGTGTTCCACCATGTTCTGCATGATGATAATAATGATCATGACCGTTTAAAACAGCTGTTACATTATGACGCTCAAATATATCACCCCAATACTTTCGTCTTAGCTCTGCATCTTCAACCCTGCTCTTTTTAATACTGTAATATGTGGGATGAAAAAATACAAAAATATAACCTGCATCATCATTCAGGTTCAGGACATTTTCAAGCCATTTTTTTTCTTTTTCAATATATTCCTTACCAATATTCTCCCAAAACTCATCTCTTTTTTTACCTTTCAAATAAGCAGGAACATTATAATTAGGACCTTCCATATCCATTATAACAAATAATGCATCACCTACCGAAAAGAAATAATAGCTTTCATTACCTGGCATTGAAAAGAAATTATAATAATTTTCTGAATCTTGTTCGTGATTTCCAAGTACTGTATAATAAGGTGTGTTCCTAATTAATTTGTCATTAATCCTGAAAAAATGTTCCCAATCTTCCATACTATTCCCTCTGCTTACCAAGTCACCAGTATTTACAACAAATGCTGGTTTTTCATTAATAATTCTATCTACAATTCTTTGATGAAAGTCGTGTCTTGTACGAGTATCACCAAGTACTGCAAAATGAAAATTTTCAACATTTTCCGGAAAGGTTGTAAATGTACCTTTTCCTCTTTCTGTTCCATCATTAAGAACATCATAAGAATAGGTAGTTTTACCATCTAATCTGGTTACAATTGATTTGTGTTGTTTATACTGACTAACTTTCTGAATAATACTATCGGATTCCGAAATTGATGTTGCCCCCTCAAAAGTTGACCAACAAATAGTAACTTCATCATCGGACATATTTTGCACATATGGGCCAATCATTTTTTGTTGAGCATCAATATTATTGCTTATTCCTACAATAAAAATTAATGCTAACAATAATACGATTTTATTTCTTTTTTGAATATTCATATTAAAAGTATTTAAATTTATAATTAAAACGAATCAAATGTAATAATTAATAACACACCTGTAACATCTAGTTAAAATTACATATTTATTGGTTAAATAATAATGTATCATTATTAAGATTTACGAATTTTTAATCCCCTGCATCTTGTTATTTTGTAAAAGCAAATACTTAGTAATTAAAGTCTGTCCATAGAGTCAAGAGTTTGAACTAGAAAGTTCGAATTTAAAGCCTGCCCCGTATTTTTATC
>JAOZNO010000367.1 GCA_029933755.1 Bacteroidales bacterium
TATCATTTTTAAATATTTTACTATTTTGGTTTAAATTACAGATTGACAGACAATTAATAAAGCACCTAATAAATTTATGAATTAATCAGGATAAAACCATTCTCATATAAAGTTTTTAGGTTAATAAGAAGAAGTTCAAAGCAGAAGGGAATACTTTCATGCTTTGTCCTTCGAGCTTTTTCAAATAGTAAGATAAGCGTTTCTGTTCTTTTAAATCGCAATTGAAAATTTTTCCCAACGTTTCGGAAGGGTTTGACATAAGATTTAAGGCCACAACAAAGACATGATTTAATTTCAACAACTGAACTTAATTTTAAACGTGTGAAAACAAATCTAAAAACCTACAAACTGATTATCTTCAGTTTCATTATTCTAACTTTCATTTCATGCGATAGCAATAAAAAAAATTACACCCAATTTGTAAATGTATTCATTGGTACAGCAGAAGATGGCAATACCTTCCCTGGCCCCAGCTTGCCTTTTGGTTCAGTTCAGTTAAGCCCCGACACCAGACTTGATTCTACAGCTCATAAAGCATATGCTTATGCAGATTCGATTATTTATGGATTTTCGCACACACATTTAAACGGTGTTGGTGAACCGGAATTTAAAGATTTGCTTTTTATGCCTTTTACAGGGGAAGTTAACAAATCTATTCCGGACAACAGGTTTTTCGCATCTACATTTAAACACACAAACGAACATGCTGAACCTGGATATTACACAGTAAAACTCGACAATCAAATCGGTGTAGAGCTTTCCGTTACAGAACGTTGCGGATTTCACAAATATACTTTCCCTGAAAATTTACAACAAAGTATTTTTATTGATTTAGCGTATCCAAGCGGTGCTGAGGAACTTTATATTAAAAAAATTAATGATTTTGAAATTGAAGGCTTGCGCCGTTCACACGGCTGGGCATATAATCAATATGTATTTTTTGTAGCCCGTTTTTCAAAACCGATTACTTCGTTTCAAACTTCTTCAAACGGCAAAGCTTTAGAAGGTATAAATAGCACCATAGGGAAATCAATAAAATCAGTAATATACTTTGATAGTCAAAATAATAAAGAATTACTTGTAAAGATTGGTATATCGGCTGTAAGCACAGCTGGAGCAAGAAAAAATTTAGAAAAAGAAATTACCGATTGGGATTTTGAAAAAATTAAAAATAAGGCAAAACAGGCATGGAATAAAGAGTTAAGTAAAATTGAAATTGAAGGTGGCACTAAAGAACAGCAAACTGTATTTTACACATCCCTGTATCATGCTTTTTTAAGCCCTGATCTATATCAGGATGTTGATAGTTTGTATCGTGGTATTGATGGCAAAATTCATAAAGCAACGAACTTTACAAATTACACGGTTTTTTCAATATGGGATACATATCGTGCCCTACACCCACTTTTCACAATAACACATCAGGAAAAAACGAATGATTTTATAAAATCTCTTTTAGCTAAATATGATAATGGTGGGAGATTACCTATGTGGCCTTTGGCAGGAAATTACACAGATGATATGCTTGGCTATCATGCCGTTTCAATAATAGCTGATGCTTATATGAAAGGAATTCGCAATTATGATGTTGAAAAAGCATATCAGGCAATGCAAGAAATTGCTAATTTTGACAGATTAGGTTTAAAATACTACAAACAAATTGGTTATTTACCTTTTGACAAACAAGGCGAATCGGTTTCAAAAACATTAGAATATTCCTATGATGATTGGTGTATCTCACAATTAGCAAAAAATACAGGTAAAAAAGATGATTATGACATTTTTCATCAAAGAGCTCATTTTTATAAAAACGTATTTGATACAACAACAAATTTTTTTCGAGGAAAAAGCCTTAATAGAAATTGGCTTGCGCCATTTGACCCATTAAAAAACTCGGCATATTCAGAAGGTAATGCTTATCAATATTTGTATGCACCCCATGATATCAACGGCTTGATAAACTTAATGGGTGACAATAAAGTTTTTTCAAGTTTTTTAGATACTCTTTTTAATTTAGAAACAGGCAAAGAACATTCTGGTTCAATAGGCCAGTACTGTAATGTTAACGAACATAGTCAACATTTGCATTATCTATAAAATTATTAAGTCGAAAGCTGGAAAACTCAAAAATATGTAAACCAAATATTAACAAAACTTTACTCAAATTCACCTGATGGACTGGCAGGCAACGAAGATTGTGGACAGATGTCGGCCTGGTATATATTAAGTTCTCTTGGGTTTTATTCTGTTAGCCCGGGTCAGGATATTTACGTAATTGGCACACCACTTTTTAACAAGGCAACAGTTCATTTGGAAAACGGGAAACAATTCACCATTGTAGCCGAAAACAGAAGTGATAAAAACATCTATATTCAATCAGCTACTTTAAATGGGGAAACATATACTAAGTCATACATAAAGCATAAGGATATAATAGAGGGTGCTAAGTTCATTTTTCAAATGGGTGCAACACCTAATAAAAACTGGGCTTTTAATATAGAGGACAGACCGTATTCTGAAAATGGAGAGCAAATTGTTTCACTTCCGTATATAAAACTTGGAAAAAAATTATTTAAACACAACACTGAAATAACAGTTGCCTGCGATACTAAAAACACAAAAATCTATTTTACACTTGACAATTCAGAGCCTAATGAAAACAGCAAACTGTATACAACAGCGATTAAAGTGGAAAATTCCACAATTTTAAAGATACGTGCTTATCATCAAATATTGAAAAATAGCATTACGGTAACTACTAAATTTGAAAAGGCCAAATATTTAAATGCACAAAATTTAAAATCGGTATCAAATGGACTTAATTTCCAATATTTTGAACGCTTTTTCGTAACTACTGCTGATTTAGATAAGGAACAACCTATAGAAACTGGAATAATTAACAAATTCTGTATTGATAGAGCACAAGGTGAAAAGTATTTCGGGTATATCTTTGATGGATACTTGAAAGTAAAGAAAGATGATATCTACACTTTTTATCTTAAATCAAACGATGGTAGCAGATTGTACATTGATGATATTGAACTTATTGAAAACGATGCAAATCATGGAGCAATTGTGGAAACAGGACAAATTGCCCTAAAAGCCGGATTTCATAAAATTAAATTGAAATATATACAATGTGGCGGTGGAAAAGCATTAAATGTAAGTTGGGAAAGCTCAAAGTTTACAAAACAGGAAATAAGCGAAAAAGTTTTATTTAATTAGCTATGCGATTTTTATTGATAATTATATTTTCAACCAGTATTCTTTCAGTTTTTGCCAATGAGTATAATGTGATGGCTTACGGCGCAAAAGGTGATGGCAATACCATTGAAACACAAGCAATTCAAAATGCAGTTGACGCATGTCACAAAACAGGTGGCATAGTTGTTTTTCCTGCCGGAAAATATCTTACAGGAACCATATACCTTAAAAGCAATGTTACACTTTATTTGCAAAAAGGTGCTATTATCCTTGGCAGCACAAAAATGGCCGACTACCCTGAAAATTTGCCTGAATATACTTTTTACAGATCAGGAAAAATAAAAAGGGCACTTATTTATGCTGAGAATTGTGAAAATATTGGCATATCCGGCGAAGGGACAATTGACGGACAAGGTAACATGATCTACAAAGCTAATGGTGAAGCAGTAAAATCATATGGCGAGCGTCCTCATGTTATCTGGATGGTACAATCAAAACGAATCAGGATAAATGGAATAAAATTGCAAAACTCATCTTTATGGATGCAACACTATTTGGCCTGCGAAAACCTACACATTCACAATATAGAGGTATATAACCACTGCAACAAAAACAACGACATGATTGATATTAACGGCTGCAAGAACGTAATTATATCAGACTGCCGTGGCGATACTGATGATGATGGTATTACAATAAAAAGTACACATGCAAAACCCAATGAAAACATACTCATCAACAATTGCATAATCAGTAGCCATTGCAATGCCATAAAATGTGGTACAGAATCAAATACAGGCTTCAAAAACATCGTAATTTCTAATTGCATTATCCGCCCCTCGCAAAAAAGAGACGTTATTTACGGAAAACCCGATGGGATAAGCGGTATTTCGCTTGAAGTAGTTGATGGTGCAAAAATGGATGGTATAAGTATCTCAAATATTGTAATTGATGGCCCCCGGGTTCCGTTATTTATCAGGTTAGGAAACCGTGCAAGGGGATATGACAAAAATCTACCCAAGCCCCAAATTGGGAGTATTGAAAACATTACTGTTTCTAATATTACGGCTTTTAATGCTGATATTACCGGCTCAAGCATCACTGGTATCCCAGGACATATGGTAAAAAATATTAGTCTGGAAAATATCCGTATTTTTTATAAAGGAGGTGGCACATTTGAAGATGCAAACAAGCTTATCCCTGAGAATGAAAGCGATTATCCAGAAGCAACCATGTTCGATAAATTATCGGTTTACGGCTTATTTATTCGTCATGCACAAAACATCAGTTTAAAAGATGTAGAATTTCATTTACAAAGTAATGATAAAAGACCTGCTCTGTATTTAGAAAATGTGGAAAATGTAAAAATTATAAACCTACAAGCCGGAATTGATACGAATACATCACTAATTTACGGAAAGGATATCAAAGATGTTTTCATACAGAATCCTCGCCCCATGAATCAATGCATAAGCAGTATTAACATTCACGGCAATCAATCTGAGTCTATCAGATTAACAGATATTCACACAAAATATTTTAAAACGATCTATAAAATATCAGGTGGT
>JAOZNO010000368.1 GCA_029933755.1 Bacteroidales bacterium
TTTTAATTTACAGGCATCGCCTACGGCAAGCCTTTGGCGACCGTAGGTAATTAGTAATTGGTAATTGGTAATTAAAAATAGACGTTAATTATTATCAATTACTAATGACCAGTATACTAATTACTTGCCAGATATATGCATTGTAGATATTAAAAATATCCCAGACCCGCCTTCCATAGTGCAAAGTACGGCGGACAGGCAAGCTAAACTTGAGCATTATCATTCTCCAATCTCTGAAATATCTAAAGGAAGCGGATATTGATGTTCTGTAACTTCAAATTTTAATCTTGATAAAATTGTGGGAGCAAACTTTCTAAATGGTTCGTAAAGAATCGTCCTTGATTTTTCTTTTGGAGTAACAAATGGATAACCGGAATCTAAACGATCAATAAAAATTAGCATAATACTAATAATGAACATATATTTTATTGCACCAAAGAAAGCGCCCAAGACACGAGTAGTAATCGGTTTAGGTAAGGATACAACTTGTTTTTGCACAATCAATGCCACATAGTTTGAAGCAAAAACAATAAACCCAAACATAATGGCAAATATAATTATAGGAAAATTAGGCAGAGAAACCATTGATTTATCAATAACCATCTCGTAAATCACCATGGACAATTTAGTACCAACAAATACACCTGCAAGTAAAACGAACAAAGCAATAGTTTGAATAATAAAGCCCTGTATATAGCCTTTATATATCCCCCATATCATTATTCCAACTATGATAAAATCAAATAAACTTACATGAAGATCAACATCAACATCCATGTGATAATAATTTTATTGATATTTGTTCTATTTAAACTACCCTTACTACCTTAAACCATCACAGACCAGTTTATTGGTAATGGATAATTTTGTTTTACAGTTAATTAATTTAAGGTAGTTACTTTTTGGTAATCACTTGCTATATTGTAAGCATGTAATCATTAGAAAAGTTACGACCATTTTAAATTATGGCATAGAGTATTTTATAACTCTTAAACCGTAAAAATATAAATAAACTTTGAAATATGTATAAAATTATTGGAAAAAACAATTATTATTGAAAGGGCTGTTAAAATTAATTTTTATTTTTGTTTTTGTTTTCAGATTAGATTCAACTTTCTTAAACTAAAAAAATGACCTTAATACATTCAATAGTATCATGGGCAACCATTAAGCGCATGAATCAAATTGAGCTTTTTAAAAAATACCCGGAAGATGTTCAGCAAGAGCAACTGTTTAACTTATTGAAATTAGCTAAGAATACTGAATTTGGTAAAAAATACGGTTTTGATTCCATATCAAGCACACAAGAATATCAAAAGCGTGTTCCTATATCAACTTATGAGGGATTTACCGAATACATTGACAAAATCAGAAAAGGTAAGCCGAATATACTTTGGCCTACTGATATAAAATGGTTTGCTAAATCATCGGGAACAACCTCAGATAAAAGCAAGTTTATTCCGGTGAGTAATGAATCGCTTGAAGATTGTCATTTAAGAGGTGGTCGTGATGTAATAGTATTGTACACCAGTAACTACCCTGGGAAAAGAGTTTTTAAAGGAAAAACTCTTTCGATTGGTGGTAGTCAACAAATTAACAAATATGATAATGAACTATATTATGGCGATTTATCAGCTGTCCTTATTGAAAATATTCCTTTTTGGGCTCGTTTACTTCGTACTCCGGCAAAAAAAATTGCCTTGATGGATGAATGGGAGGAAAAAATTGAGCTCATGTCCCAAACCACAATTAATGAAAATGTTACCAGCATTTCAGGCGTACCATCATGGACAATGGTACTTATTAAACGTATTTTAGAAATTACCGGGAAAGACAACTTAATGGAAGTTTGGCCAAACCTGGAATTATTTGCACATGGTGGAGTTAGTTTTATTCCTTATAGAGATCAATTTAAGAGTTTGATAAAATCAAATAGCATGAACTATCTTGAAACTTATAATGCCTCGGAAGGTTTTTTTGCGATACAAGATTACCCTGAGGCTGATGGAATGTTATTGATGCTTGACTATGGAGTTTACTATGAATTTATTCCAATGGAAAACTTTGACCAGGAAAATCCGGAAGCTATTGGTTTGGATAAAGTTGAATTAAATAAAAACTATGCTTTGGTGATTTCTACTAATGGTGGATTGTGGCGCTATATGATTGGCGACACCATTAAGTTTACATCAAAAAAACCTTTCAGAATAAAAATTACAGGAAGAACCAAACATTTTATTAATGCTTTTGGCGAAGAACTAATTATTGATAATGCAGAAGCTGCACTAAAAAAAGCCTGTGAAAGAACCGGAGCAGAAATAAAAGAATATACGGCAGCACCAATTTTCATGAATGAAGAACGAAATGGTGGACATCAATGGTTATTTGAGTTTTCAAAAATGCCGAATAACTTAGAACATTTTTCTGATATTTTAGACATTACCTTAAAAACAGTAAATTCTGATTACGAAGCAAAACGCTATAAAGACATTTCTTTGGCTGCACCAAAAATTGAAGTAGCACAACAAGGTTTATTTTATAAATGGTTAAAAGAACGAGGGCGTTTAGGTGGCCAAAATAAAGTTCCCCGTTTGGCAAATCATCGTGAATACATTGACCGCTTACTTGAACTAAATAAATAGTAAATATTGGAGCATAAATACACAACTAATTTTAAGAAGCACATAACAATTAACTGATATATAAACACATGCAAACAAAACTAATTCTTCTCATAAGCTTATTAAGTACTTTCCTGCTTTTATCATGCAATAATAGTCAACAAAGAAGTATTTCTTCAGAAATTGAAATTATTCCTACACCTGCAATATTAGTTAATGGCACAGGCAATTTTTCTGTTACGCAGAATACAGTTTTATTGCTCAACACAAACAGTCAGGAATTAAAAAATATAATTGACTTTTTATCGCAGACTATTTATTCCAGTAAAGGGTTTCATCCTGAAATTGTTATATCAGATGATTTCAATGAAAACTCAAACTTTATAGGGTTTAAACTACTTCCTGATAAAAAAATGAACAGGGAGGCATATACTTTAAATGTGGACAATGAAAAAGTGATTATACAGGCTTCAAAACCAGCCGGTTTATTTTATGGCTTGCAAACTTTATTACAATTAATATCACCGGAAATATACAGTACAAGTAAGAATACTAATTTGGATATAATTATTCCGGCTGTACAAATCACTGACGAACCAGTTTTTGCATACAGGGGAATGCATCTTGATGTATCAAGGCACTTTTTCCCTAAAGAGTTTATTAAAAAATATATTGACCTAATTGCATTTAATAAAATGAACACTTTCCATTGGCATCTGGTTGATGATCAGGGTTGGAGAATAGAAATTAAAAAATATCCTAAACTTACAGATATTGGTGCATGGCGTGTTGATAGGGAAGATAAAGTATGGAGAGAGCGGGAAGAACAAAAACCTGGTGAAGAAGCTACTTACGGAGGTTTTTACAGTCAGGAAGATATTCGTGAAATTGTGGAATATGCTAAAGAAAGATATATTACAATAATACCCGAAATTGAAATGCCAGCACATGTAATGTCTGCAATTGCAGCTTACCCTAATCTTTCATGCACAAACGAGCTCATTACTGTTCCTCCGGGAAGCGTTTGGCCAATAACGAATATCTATTGTGCGGGAAAAGACAGCACATTCCTGTTTCTTGAAGATGTTTTAACAGAAGTCATGGAACTTTTCCCCTCAGAATATATTCATATTGGTGGCGATGAAGCAACAAAAATTAACTGGAAAAAATGCAAAGATTGTCAGAAAAGAATAAAAACAGAAGGTCTTGAGAATGAGGAAGAGCTACAATCTTACTTCATTAAAAGAATTGAGAAATTCCTTAATCGTAATGGTCGAAAACTAATAGGCTGGGATGAAATTCTGGAAGGTGGTTTGGCTCCTGAAGCTACGGTTATGTCATGGCGTGGAGTAAAAGGTGGAATAGCTGCTGCAAAATCAAATCACAATGCTATAATGACACCCGCTACACATTGCTATTTTGATCACTATCAAGGTGATCCGGAAGTTGAACCTCATGCCATAGGCGGGTATACTTCACTAAAAAAAGTTTATAGTTACCAGCCTATTCCTGATGAATTAAGCAAACTGGAAGCAAAGTATATTTTAGGTGCGCAAGCTAATGTTTGGACAGAGTACATTTATGATGGGAAACAAGTTGAGTACATGGCTGTTCCAAGAATATCTGCTCTGGCTGAAGTACTTTGGTCGCCAGCAGAAAAAAGAGACTGGAATGATTTTAACAAGCGTATGCAAAAACAATTTATACGTTATAATTATATGGGGGTTAATTATAGTAAAGGAACAACGATAATTGACATTATTCCTGTATTTTCAGGTGATAGTATGTTGATCGAGCTTTACAATGAACGTTATAAACCTGAAATTCGTTATACGATAGATGGTAGCATTCCAACTTCAGAATCTAAACTTTACACCAAAGCTATATATATTAAAAACACAATTACTTTAAAAGCTGTACTTATTGAAAATGGTAAAGTAGTAGGAAAAGTCTCTGAGAAACTCATTGCCAAACATAAGGCAATTGGTGCAAACGTAGACTACATATTGCCCTACACTAAAAAATACAAAGCGAATGGCAAATTAAGCCTGACGGATGGGCTAACAGGAACAAAAGCTCACAATGATGGCTACTGGCAGGGTTTTTACGGTCAGGATATGGAGGTAGTTATTGATTTAGCTGACGA
>JAOZNO010000369.1 GCA_029933755.1 Bacteroidales bacterium
TGGACATCGGGACACGCACTACCAAAAAAATTTAGTGCAATCGACAAATTTTGCTATGATTATTCTGATATTATCAGTTTTCATGCATACTCAGGTAAAAAATACAGCCAAAAACTAATAAAAAGATACAAGGATGCACAAAGACCACTAATTTGCACAGAATATATGGCACGCACTGCCGGCTCAACATTTGCCGAAATATTACCTTTGTTTAAAGAACAAAAAGTTGGGGCATACAGTTGGGGCTTTGTTAACGGAAAAAGCAATACGATTTATCCTTGGCAAAGTTGGGAAAATCCTTTTGACACAGAACCGGAAATATGGTTTCATGATATTTTCAGGCAAGATGGCACTCCTTTTTCGAAGAAAGAAATCATTCTAATTAAAGAATTAACAGGCAAAATAGATTAGTGTTTGTTTAAAAGCAATTTTCAAAATTCATTTTTCATAATAATATTAAAACAATTACTTTCACTGAACAGAAACAGTTTTAAAATGAATTCCGTTATAAGCACTATTATTCCCCCCTTCAAACAAAATGAATATTTTTCCATTTTTTAATTCAACAAGATCTGAATAAGCAGCGTGCTTTTTAAAAATGATTATTTTTTCTTTCCAGGTATCCCCCTGATCCCTGCTTACGGATAAAGTCATATTTTTTCGCTTAGAAGGATGTGCAGGATTAGTGAACAATAAAACATTTTTGCCTTTCCTCTTTACACTCAAAATAGCAGCCTGGCACCTTGGTTCAGGAAGCTCTGTATCTATATGTTGATTTTCCCAGTTTATTCCACCATCCCTGCTAATTGCTACTTGGCGTGCCTTCATTTTTTTACGTTGGTAATTTCGCATGTTTAGCATCAAGTCACCATTTTGTAATTCTACAACCGTACACTCGTTTACCTGATCGTTCGGTGTCCTGCCACCCAATTTCCAACTCAGGCCATGGTCATCAGAATATATTATATGTGAATAGTATTTTTTAGTTTTTGCTTCAATATGGTCACATGGAATCACCAACCTGCCTTTTGTTTTTCCTTTTTTCAACTGAATACCATGTACAGGACCCGTAGCGTACCATGTCCAATCTTTTAATTTAACCAATTTGCTTATATTTTTAGGGGCAGACCAAGACTCACCATCGTCTTTGGAAACCTGATGGAATACTTCCCTGGTACCTGAACTTGTACCATTTATGATTTGCGACTCGTGATCCTTCCCGCTATTCCATGTGGTTAACAAATGAATGACTCCTGTTTCTTTATCTACAACCGGAGCAGGATTCCCACATACATTTCCTCCATCATCCCAAACAACTATTAGCTCACCCCATGTCTTTCCGTTATCGGTTGATTTTCGTAGTACGATATCAATATTACCGGTATCTGAACAACCATATTTACGGGCTTCGGCAAAAGCTAAGATACTACCATCATTAGTTACAACAACAGCCGGAATTCGAAAACAAGCATAAGCATAATCACCTTTCTTAAAAAGTGTTTTAATATCTCCTATTTTCTCTGGTTCAACAAATTTAGTTTTAGGCTTTTGGTATTTATCCTTGCCATCAGTTAACCATTCTAAAGTGAAACTTACGAATGGATTTTCTTTATAACCATCTTTTTCAAAGAAAAGCCCTATATCACCATTTTTCAATATGGTTAATGATGAATAAGCTGATTTGCCTGTATAAATTATTTTTCCTTCTGACCAGCTTTTCCCTTCATCGTAGCTAATTCGCACAGTCATATTTTTTCTTCCTTTTTTCATTTTAGCATTCGAAAAAAGCAGGCGGTTCTTTTTATAACCATCTTTTATAGAAGTATAGCGAATAATACTTCCATTACATCCGGGGTCAATAAGATTAGAATCCAATTTTGACTCCCAAGTTTTTCCCTTATCCATTGAAATGTGAACAGACCTTAGCCCTTTACCATTGATTCGTGCATTTACCATCCACGAACCATCAACCAATTCCACTACTTTCGATTCGTTTGCCGGCTTAACTGGCGTATCAATTAAATACCATGATTTTCCGTGATTATCGCTGGCAAAAAGATGCATTCCACTATTTAAATTTACCATACAGTGAAGTAATTTCCCTGTGCTGGTTTGAATGCCTCTTCCTGAGGTAATAAATTTGAAATCTTCATGCCATTCCGGTTTTGTAATTTGTGCAGTAATGTCTTCAGGCTTGCACCATGATTTACCATTATCAGCACTTTTAACAACATGTAAATAATAAATATCCTTCTCAGTATCTAAATCCATATAATTATAAAACAGGAAAATTTCTTCGGTAATTTTATCAACAATCATTGATGGATCTGAGGCCGATTTACCATAAGGAAAGTCTGCAACTGTTTCAATATCTGACCATGTCTGACCATTATCTCTACTTCTACGGATAACAATATTGATATCTTTACTCCACTTTAAGTCTCCACAAGATGGTACACGTTCATCAATAGCTGCAATAAGGTCGCCATTTGGTGCAGTTACAATTGCGGGGATACGAAAACAGGAAACACCCTTCCGCATACTTTTATTGAAAATATCCTGACTAAAAATCACACCTTCTGCAATTTTGTTTTTCTTTTTTTGTGCAGAAGCATTTATCAAACCCATTAACACAAGGATTAATAGTATTTTTTTCATGTGTTTATATTTTATTAATTTTTATTGCCACATAGCCTGTTCCGCAATAGCGGAAGAACATCCACAGTTTGCAAACAACACTTTCTAAGCTGATTACGATCTATAATCATTTTCTTGTGTGTTAAAGTTAAGCATGGATGTTTCATCTGTTTATTTTAAAATGATTTTAAGTAGTCACAAGAAACTGCAAGTTGCAAATAATCATTTGCTTATTATACCCTATACAAATCATCTCACAATTAAAACTTCCTTATTATTAGTAGCAGAACTTTTCCCCACATATACTTCAAATAATCCGGGTTCCACAAAAGGGTTTCCATCTTTGTCTATTATGGATAAATCAGAAGGATTTATTTCAAATTCCACCGTTTTTGAAGTTCCTTTTTTCAGGAATATTTTCTTAAATTTCCGTAACGATTTTATTGGACTAGGCACACTTGATTCTTTATCATTAATATATAACTGAACTACGGTTTTACCATCATATTTCCCGGTATTGGTAATGGTAACACTTACATTAACCTTCTCGTCTTTATTTATTTCAGCTTTGCTTAATTTAGGTTTGGAATAATTAAAATCAGTATAACTTAGTCCATAACCAAATGGATACAGAGCCTTACCATCAAAATAGCGATACGTACGCCCTTTCATGTGGTAATCTTCAAATGGTGGTAAATCATTAACCGATTTATAAAAAGTTATAGGTAATCTGCCTGAGGGGTTATAATCACCAAAAAGCACATCAGCAACAGCCTCACCTCCGGCCTGACCGGGATACCATGCACTAAGAATAGCCGGTAAGTTTTCTTGTTCCCAATTTATTGACAAAGCACTGCCACTTGTCATTACAAAAACAACAGGTTTTCCGCTTTTGTATAGCTTTTTCAATAGCTCGTGTTGTGCTTTTGGTAATTTTAAGTTTGTACGATCACCCTTTTTAAAGCCATCAATTTCAATTGGCATTTCCTCACCTTCCAATCTGGCCGTAATACCCCCAACAAAAACTACAATATCGCTTTCATTTACTTTTTGCATCATATATTTTTCACCCTTAACCTGTTCCATATTCCATAAAAGTTGTATGGATGCCATCCAGGGATTGGTGCATTTATACTCTAATTTAATTTTATATTCCTTGCCTTTTTTAAGATTCAGTTTTTTGGGCTTTAAAACATGGTCTGTTTTGCTTGTGCCCGATACGATTTCTTTATCGTTTATAAATAACTTATAAGCTCCACCGGTTTCAAGAACAGCAAGTGATATTTTGCCTGTATATTTAGCTTTTAATATTCCGGAATACCGTATTGAAAATTTTCCGGGTGTTAATATATCAATGGGGGCAGAACCACCCCATTCAAAATCAATCTGTTTTTCTTCATTTTTAAATACGGCATTACCTTTCATTTTTAAATTGTCAAAATATTCCACAGTAAGTTTTCCCTTGAACAAATCAGATTTAATTACATCAAAAACAGCTTCATTATCAGTAAGATTCGTTCCTTTAAAATAATGAATTTTTGTTTTCTCAGAAAGCTTATTCTCAATTCCTTCCAAAATAGTAGTTCTGTAAGTAGGGGTACCAAAATAATTCCCCATGGCAAAATGCCTGTTGTTGGCATTTGGCCCAATAACAGTTATGGTTCCTACATTTTTCGATATAGGCAAAGTTTTATTATGGTTTTTCAACAAAACAATGGATTCTCTAGCCGTTTTTAAAGCTAATTTTTGGTGTTCGTCTGATTCAATATCACTATCTGAAATTTCTAAAAAAGGAGTTTTTTCTAATGGATTAAACAAACCCAGTTTTATACGGGCTAATAACAACCTTTTTAAGGAAATATCAAGTTCCTTTTCGCTAATGAGGCCCTTTTTAACAGAACCAAGTAAATGTTTATATGTAGAACCACAATTTAAGTCACAGCCTGATTTCACAGCAAGGGCAGAAGCCTCTTCGGCAGTTTTTACAATTTCATGAAATTTGTAAATGTCGTAAATAGCACCACAATCAGAAACCACATATCCTTTAAAGCCCCATTTATCCCTTAAAATATCAGTCAACAACAATTGGCTGGCTGATGCCGATGAACCCAAATACCTATTGTAAGC
>JAOZNO010000370.1 GCA_029933755.1 Bacteroidales bacterium
TAACGGCAAAATGTTATGGTGGCGATATTACCCGTAAGCGTAAACTACTTGAAAAACAGAAAAAAGGTAAAAAAAGAATGAAACAAGTAGGTAATGTTGAAGTACCACAAAAAGCATTTTTAGCAGTTTTGAAGTTGGATTAAGACACCAGTAAATTATAGATTTTGAACAAAAAAGCGAAGGCTTGAGTATCTTAACAAATTGCGAATAAATATCAAAACTGATTTCCAGCTTGTTAACAACTCAAGCCTTCGCTATGATACCAATTTTATCATTTTTATTTTGTACTCAAAAAAACATTACAAATGGAAAATTTTGATTTTTATAACCCAACTCATATTGTTTTTGGTAAGGATAGACTAAAAGAATTAAATAAACTTGTAGCAAAGGATGCGAAAGTACTTATTCTGTATGGTGGTGGTAGCGTTAAGAAATTTGGTACATTAGAAAAAGTTAAAGAAAATTTAAAAGGTCGTCATATTATCGAATTTGGAGGAATTGAGCCCAATCCAAGCTATGAAACATTAATAAAAGCCGTAGAAATTGTTAAAAATGAAAATATCAATTTTTTATTGGCTGTTGGTGGTGGTTCCGTAATGGATGGAGCAAAATTTGTTAGTTTGGCAGCAAATTACAAAGGTGATAATCCTACAAAAATACTGAGTAATGTTTATGTACAGGCTTCAATAACAGAAAGTATTCCAATTGGAACCGTTTTAACCTTACCGGCAACAGGTTCTGAAATGAATAGTGGAGCGGTTATTAGCTATAATCATGGGAAATTTGTCATCTCTAGCCCATTGTTATTTCCAAAATTTTCAATATTAGACCCAACATTAACATTTACACTACCAGCTACACAAGTGGCAAATGGAATTATTGATACCTTTATTCATGTAGTAGAGCAATATGTAACCTATCCCGTTGATGCACGTTTTCATGATAGAACGGCAGAAGGTATTTTACAAACACTTGTTGAAATTGGAAATCAAACAATTGATAATCCTGAAGATTATGATGCCAGGGCAAATCTTGTTTGGTGTGCTACAATGGGATTAAATGGTTTGATAAGAGGGGGAGTCCCTCAGGACTGGACAACCCACATGATTGGTCATGAATTAACCGCTTTGTTTGGTATTGATCATGCAAAAACACTTGCTATTTTGCAACCATCTGTTTGGCAAATACGAAAAGAGAAAAAAAGAAAAAAATTAATTCAATATGCTGAGCGTGTTTGGAATATAGTTGACGACAATGAAGATCGTAAAATTGATTTGGCTATTGATAAGACACGTGCATTTTTTGAAGGATTAGGAGTTAAGACTCGTTTGTCAGATTATGGAATTGATGCTGGTGGAATTGATGAAATTATTGCCTCCCTTGAAAAACATGGAAGAACCGCATTATCAGAAACAAAAGATTTAACGCTGGAAATTAGTCGTGAAATATTAGAGAATGCAAAATAATGATTAGAAGTATTTATACTTTAAATGGTTAAATTGTTAAAATCGCTGATAATCAACATGAAACAATTTTCTAAAAGTCAAATTTCAACTCGTTTTTAGTATATATTCAAATTTATTTACTAACTATTCTGCTTTGGCTATATGTTTGCTCAATGGGGTTAAAGTGATTTGCTCTTGAAGATGAATCACATTTTGAATATCGTTTTTACCCAAGTACATAGTTCGGCCTATTACCCACGTTAGATTAGTGGGGGATTTTATTTTGGATATCCCTACGGGTAGTTCGCCTTCCCAATTCGGACCTACAATAGCATAATAGCCCTCATTGCTTCCAGTAGCCCGTTTGCCAATGTAGGCATAAGCATTAGTCCATATATCGTTGAATTGCAAAGAATAATAACGTCCATCAGTTTTCGGTACATGGACTATAAAAGGCTGTTCGGATAGATCGAACCATCCCGATGAGTAAAAGGTATCAGTATTAAGGCGTACAATAATCTTATCTTTCCCGGTTGGGAAGCGGTGTGTATGACTGATACTGTTAAGTGGTGCTTTACCCTCGTTGGTAACCGTGTCTGTATCGGTGAGTTTATACTGTGCGGCCATCATTACTATTCGTGGCATAATATAGATAATAGGCATAATAAAAAAGGCCAAACTGATTAGGGTTGAAAGTGTAAATAATTGTAGGTTTTTTTTCTTCATGGTATTTTTTTGATAATTTTTTATTGGGTTATTCTTGTTATAGCCGGAATTTCCCATTCTAAGTTCAATAATTCCATTTTCGGCATATAGGCTCTAAGTGTTAGTGTGAATTCTGTTTTCGGACTGGGTAACCAGTTTGACTGTTTATCCTCATTCGGTGCTTTGTGCTGCACATAAAGGTCAAGTGAATTATCTTCGTTGAATTGCAATCCGTCACTTCTGTCACTTAATGAATAGCGATTTATTGAGTTATCCACCAAATAGCCATCTTCATTGTAGAGCGTAACAGACCAAAATGCATCCACTGGTGGCAATTCGTTTGGTTCAAAATGAATGATGTACTGGTTGTTACCATTAAGTTTTTTGCCTTCGTGATCAAAAAAGCCATGAAAAAACATGGCTTCTTCTGGTATCGCATTACCCAATGAATGTACTGCAATAGCTGATCTTAAAAGATAATTGTTTCCGAAATTTCCAGTTCTGAAACTAACACGCCAATGATTAACCACCACTCCTCTGTTCTCTGATTTCCATTTAATTATTCGCAGGCTAATTGGTACTGCTATAAAAAAACCCAGGACTATTCCTAGAATAATAATAGTTCGTTTGCTCATAAGAAGGTTCTAAAAATAATAATTTGTAAATTTATAACTCAGAAATTATGAATAAAAGTAAGGAATCTTAATTTTTATTCCAAAAAACATTAAATTTGTTTAAAAACAAACTTATTAAAATTAGTTCTTTATGGATCAGATATTAATCAGAAAAGAATGGCCAAAGGATTTTAGTCAACTGCGAAAACTTAACGAATCAGTTTTTGAAATGGATGCAGAGGCCAGGTTTGTTAATATATTACGGGATCAATACTAATTTAATTTTGTGGGTAGCTGACAAAAATGAGCATATTTTAGGGCATATGTTGTTTAGCCTGGTTCAATTATCTATTATTAATGGGCTTGACGACAGTTATGCTACTCATCCGATTTATAGAATATATCTATTATGATAAAATGGGGAATTATAGGTGCCGGTAATGTTTGTGAAATAAAAAGTGGACCTGCATTTTATAAAGTCAAAAACTCATCACTTGTTGCAGTAATGCGCAGAGATGAAATAAAAGTTAAGGACTTTGCACAAAGGCACAATGTGCCTAAATGGTACACTAATGCCGATAATTTAATTAATGATCCTGAGGTAAATGCAATTTATATAGCAACACCTCCCTACAAACATAAAGAGTACACAATAAAATCATTAAAAGCAGGCAAGCCGGTTTATGTAGAAAAACCCATGGCTTTAAACTTTAGTGAAACTCAGGAAATGATAAATGTGAGTAAAGAATCCGGAGTTCCACTTTTTGTAGCATATTACCGAAGGTGGTTTCCTTATTTTCTGAAAATTAAAGAATTACTGGATCGCGAGCTAATAGGGAAAGTTTTAGCTGCAAACCTCACAAATATTCTACCTGCTCATAAGGAAGATTTTGACATAAATAAACCACCCTGGCATTTAGTTCCGAAAATATCAGGTGGTGGATATTTCTTTGATCTAGCTTGTCATCAGCTAGATATACTTGATTTTTTATTAGGATCTATTGAAAATGTTTCAGGAGCATATACAAATAGGGCTGGATATTATTGGGTTGAAGATACATTAACGGCCAATTTAAAATTTGAATCGGGTGTGCTGGCAACTTGTGTATGGTCATATGTAGGTAATGTAGACAACCGTATTGATAGAATCGAAATTTTTGGTACAAAAGGAATGATTTTTTTTTCCATTTCGGGCGAGGAGCCAATAATTGTTAAGGTTGGTAAAAAAGAAGAGTTTATTCATTTTGAAAAACCAAAACATGTTGAATTACCAATGATTGAAAAAGTAGTAGGTAGCCTGTCAGGTGCAAATTCATTTTCAAGTAATATGGCATCTGCTGCCAGAACCAGCTTCGTAATGGATAAAATAATGGGACAAATATAAAGCTGATTTAGGTATTAGATTTTTTGTAACTATTCAGTTTAAAAGTGCAATTTTACGCAAAAAATGCTAAAAAATGAATGCAAAGCATTCATAAACTTTGCGAACTTAGCGTCTGTTTTAGCAATATTGTGAATATATACATAATAAACTTTGTGCTCTTTGCGTGAAAATAAGGTAACTGTGTAGTTGCGATTTTTCAAAAATGGTAGTTGATTAAAATAGTACTTGCAATTAACACTTTAACACACAACACAGCTTTTACCACAATAGCAGCTTATTTTGCAATTACTTCCTTAAACAGATCTAATAATTCATCGTTTGGGTTTTGCCCTTGTTTATGCTTAAAGTAATCAACAAACAGTTCGTCTATATTTTTACTGATATCTATTGTTGCACTTTTCTGCTTTGCACCCATTGCTGATTTTACTTCAGGAATAATGGTAATTATATGTTCATGCGCATTTTTCAGGCGTTTTCGCTCTTCTGCTGTTAAAAAGTCATCGCTTACCATAGTCAGTTCTACCAGGCTTTCCTGATTCTTATTCAACCAGCTAACCGCTTCATCAATATTATCAAACTTTTTTCTTTCCAGTTTTCTACCTTTTATTAAATCAG
>JAOZNO010000371.1 GCA_029933755.1 Bacteroidales bacterium
CTACGCATGAGCTAAAGGTTCATAAATTTATTAATTTACACTTAATTACCTATTAATCAGTCGATTTACAGACAATCGTGAAAATGTTAAAAAATAATAAATTTACCCAAGGTGCATTTTTTCTTGTCGAAGTGAACTCTATTTTAAATTTATTAAATGAATAAAACGACAGCTCAGGTATTCTTAATAATAAATTTGTTTATATACAGCCCTGCCCTATCGCAACAATTTGGCAGCAGAGTGGATTTAGGAATAATTGAGTCAGATGAAATCATAGAAGCATCCGGCATTGAAGCAAGTAGCAAAAATCCAGGTGTATTCTGGACATTTAATGATTCAGGTGGCGAGAACAAAATTTATGCATTTAGCACATCAGGTAAAGAACTTGGAACTTACATAATTGAAGGAGCAATAAATATAGACTGGGAGGACATTACGATAGACCCAGGATTAACTGAAAATGAACATTACCTATACATAGGTGATTTTGGTGACAATGGAAAGAGTCGATACTTTAAATACATCTATCGAATTCCAGAACCTAGTGTTGATTCTAGTCAAGCACCAATTGATACGATTATTGAAGATGTAAGAAGATTGATTTATAGGTATCCTGAAGGGATAAAGTATAATGCAGAATCGCTTATGATAGACCCGCTAAATAAAGACATTTATATTGTACTTAAAGAATATGACTCAAGGGTTTATAAGGTTAAAAGACCATATTCTTTTCATCAAAACACAGAAGTAATTATTGACACATTGGAAGTAGTAAGCTCCTTATTTTTACAGAGCAAAGCAAATGCCGCCGACATATCAAGTAATGGACGAGAGGTTTTAATTAAAGATGATGATGTTGTTTATTATTGGAATAGAAATGATGATGAATCAATTGCAGAAATTTTAACAAAAGACCCAATAATCCTACCATACATCCAAGAACCTAATGGTGAAGGGATATGCTGGAACTCTGACGCCTCAGGGTACTATACACTTAGTGAAGGTTTACATCCCCAGCTATATTTCTATCCACGAATTAGTACAAACATTTCAAACAATGAAAATTATCTAAGCGAATATAAACTAAATCAGAATTATCCAAACCCTTTCAACTCTTTTACTACTATTAATTATTATTTGCCTGAACATACTATAGTAGAATTGGATATTTTTGACATTTCAGGTCAGCTAACAACAACATTAGTTAACAAAAAACAAGTAGCCGGAACATATAGTGTTCAATGGAATGGAAGAAATGAGAAAGGCTTAGAAGTATCAAGTGGATTCTATTTTTATCGTTTAAAAACGAGTTCGTTGACAACTACAAGAATGATGATTTTGCAATGAGAATGAACTGAACTCCCTCCCTATCAATTATATTTTAAAGAATGAGATAATCTCGGTAAGTTTATTGCTTTGGGTCTCCAAGTCAGTTGAACTCAAAGATAATTGATCAGCAGCTGTTGCATTTTGCTGAGAAATATTACTTAATTGCTGCATCTCATTATTTACTTGATTAACACCTGTATCTTGCTCAATACTGGCTGCAGCAATTTGCTGTACTAATTCAACCGTTTTTTTAATTTCGGGAATTAAATTAAATAGCTCAGTGGCTGTTTTTTCGGCGATACTCATGCCATTAGTTGACACCAAATTTATTTCATCAGCAGCGACACGACTACGCTCTGCTAACTTACGCACTTCGGCGGCAACTACAGCGAATCCTTTTCCATGTTCACCTGCACGTGCAGCCTCAACAGCTGCATTCAAAGCCAAAATATTAGTTTGGAATGCAATATCTCCAATTATAGATATTTTGTCGTTAATATTGCGCATTGCATCGGTAGTATTTTTTACTGACTCGCTAATGCTCTCCATTTCCACAGCAACTTTTCGAGTAATAGTCTCAGTTGATTTTGCATAATCCGAATTTTGACTAATACTCGCTGTTATCTCCTCCATTGATGCAGACACCTCTTCTGTACTTGATGCCTGATGATTTGCTCCTTCAGCAATTTGTAATGCTGTTATATTTACAGTGTTACTGCTTTTAGATAGTACAATTGATGTTTTATTAATATTTTCCACAATACTAATAATATTGGTAGTCATTTGTTCTAAGGCTTTTGCCATATCCCCTATTTCATCCTCCTTAAACTTTTGTTTATTAAGGGTAAAGGTTCCAGAACTTTTTGCTAAAACATCAGTCTTTATTATATTTAAGGGTTTTGTAATACTATAAATTGTTAAAAAGGAAGCAATAATACCAGATATAGTAAGAAACACCCCCAATATAATTAGAATAATTTCAAAATTATTAAAAGTGTTTACAATCTTTGTATTTCCGACCTGTGCAACTTTAGAGATATGTTGTTGTAATAATGAAATATTCTGAAGAATGCTTTGCGTATTTACAATAATCTCGCCTCCTTCCTGAACCATTGGGTTTATAGAAAATACTACCATAGGGTCTTCATAGCTCTCAAAAGTACTGAGAGTTTCCATAAGCATTATATGTGATGGAAATAAAGTATCTTCAATTGATGTACGTATTTCAACAAATATATTTTGACTTGTTGTATCCCAGTATGGTATTTTCGTTTCAATTATCTTCATTAACTCAGGATACTCAAGAGTTTGAATTTCCATAAGTTTCAATTTATCAGGCGTGTCAGACTGTTTCTCTATGAAAACCCAGTTTTTGGCTAACATTTTGGATTCACTTATCATAGAATACAGGCTGTTAACTGCCGTTTTTGAAGGAGCATGAATTGTAATATTATCTTCTGTAATTTTTGAGCTATTATTTAGGGTAATGATAATATAAACAAAACTTATAATTACTGCTATAGTAATAAACCCAAAACCTAGTAACAGTCGATCTCTAATTAGTAACTTCATCAATTATATTTTTTTCAGATTAATGCACTTTTGCAGCTAACTTAGTTAAACCATAGCTTATCTTTACACCTCTAGCCACATTTGCTTTCTTAATTTCAAAACTCAATTTTTTCCCTTCTATAAAAAAATTAATTACTGCACCTTGTGATATACCTAATGCTGTACTGGAAACCAGCAAAGTACTATTACTACCAATTTTTGCTTTAGCTTCTTTTATCTTAGCACTTTGCCTGGGAGACACGAATAAGATATGACATTTAGTTATCTCATTTACATTATTAAAACTTACTATATTAATCCTTTGCCTTAATACTTTTTTTGTTTTTGCAATTGTCTGTAATTCTTTAACTATAGGGTCATTACTCCCCAATACACCAATTACAAAATCACCAGTTCTATAGCTAGAAGGCCATTCAATATATGAAGAAAAATTGTATAGATATATAGCCTGATATTTTGCTACCTGGCTAAATGCACTTATACTAAAAAAAGTAATAATGCTTAAAATAAATATTCTTATTTTCTTTTTCATTTACATGTGTTTTGGTAATTAATTAGTACGTGTCCATAAAGTCAAGGGTTTGTGTTTTTTATGTTTTTTACTATTTTCAAACAAGAACAGTATTCAGTTCTCAGTAAGCAGACTTTGTAGAGTTACTGTATACTGCGGCCTGTTTACTGCCAACTTCTGCAAATCTTTGAAAGTTCCACATATTAAAAAAAACTTAAAAATAAGACATTATATACAAGCTCTAATTAGTCAAAATTAACTAATATGGCTCTAACGACCAACTAATATTCTTTTTTTTAGTTCAAACTACCAATATCTGCAATTTCATATTTGCCTGAATCATAATTTAGACGATGTGTTTCAAAATTCACCTGATTACCATTTATCGTAATTTTAATAAAGGTACTACGGGACCCCATATCTGCAAGTCCTCGTGAGTGTGCGGCATCAATATGCCAAAGATTATTCATTTTAACAATGCTATAATTATGTGTATGCCCAACTCCATAGGCCAGGACATTGTATTCTTGTAACAATTCAACAAACCTGTCTCTACTCTCAGGAAACTGGTTCAAACAATCATGTACATGCCTATATCTTTGGCTCTCCATATCAGGCAATGGATAGGCAGGTTCATGACCAAAAACAATAATATTTTCCTTGATCGTTTTCTTCAAATCATCTTGCAACCAATTATATAAAAAATCCGGAATATCACCTTTGGTACAATCATCACAAGTATCATTACTATATTCATTAATAATTACAAAATGAGTGTTTTTATAATCAAATGAATAGGTAGTTTCTATACATGATAAAGGGCCTTTATTTACAATATTTGGTAAAGTATTGCCATCCTTATTATGATTCCTTATCCATACCATATCTTCTGCAGTCTCAGCCTCATGATTTCCAACAACAGGATACCATACAATATCTTTACTGATATATTTCTGCAGAGTGTACAACACAGAATCTAATGGATCAGTATCACCAGGCGACACAACAAACTCAATACTATCTAATGTACTTATTGCCTCACACGCCCCTCTAAAGTGATCAATATTATCACCTGTAGCATCTCGTGTATCACCAAAAAACACGAAGGAAAAAGAATCATTATTTTCATTTACCGGATTGCAATTTATCAACAATAAAGACATTGCAATAATTAGAACTATTTTCATCTGTTTATTTTTTTAGAAAAACCAATATTATAACATTAAAAATCAGGGGAACCAAAATGATTCCCCTGAAAAACCCAATAATTAACCTAACTTAAACAAAAAAATATTTTACCAAGGACTTACTCCCTGAACAATCCATGGTTCAGCATAAGGGCTGTCATTAG
>JAOZNO010000372.1 GCA_029933755.1 Bacteroidales bacterium
AAATAGGGAGGGTGCGTTCTAATAGCAGGCTTTTTTTGTTCATTGGCAGTCTACAGTCGGCATTGCTAACTGCCAACTGTAGACTGAATACTTTGGTTTATCTTCAATAAATATAATTCTGTTATTAACAAAATGGTCTTTATTTCCTGTTTCCTAACTGCTGTTTCACAATTTTAGTGATATATTTTCCGATAATATCAAATTCAAGATTTACCACCGTACCTTCTTTAAACTCATGAAAATTAGTTAATTCATAAGTGAAAGGAATAATTGCTACCTGAAAAGATTTATCTTGTGAGTTAACAACCGTTAAACTAACACCATTTACTGAAACGGAACCTTTTTCAACCGTTATATTCCCTAAGTTTGGGTCGTATTCAAAAGTATAATACCAACTTCCATCAGCTTCTTCAACCTTTTTGCATATAGCAGTTTGGTCTACATGTCCCTGTACAATATGTCCATCAAGTAAACTATCGGGTTTCATACTACGCTCCAAATTAACCTTATTACCAATTTCAAGCAAACCAATATTCGATTTTATAAGTGTTTCCTGAATAGCCGTAACGGTAAAGGTTTTGTCAGTTAACTCAACTACAGTTAGGCAAACCCCATTATGAGCAACGCTCTGGTCAATTTTTAGTTCATCAACAAATGAACACTCTATGGTAATGTGTAGGTTTTCCTTTTCTTTACGTAAGGCAACTACTTTTCCTGCTTCTTCAACAATTCCTGAAAACATATTTGAATAATTTAATTATAAATTCATTTTTTCGCTGCAAAGTTAATCTTATTTTAGGGTACTTATTATAATATCCTTCATGTTAACAAACAACAAAAATGCCGCTTTATGAACAAATTTGGCATCTTACCGAAATTTAGCAATTCATACTAATCACATATTCAGGATATTAACTTTTATTAACACAACCAGGAAACGTTTTTACCGACAATAGTTTCCGGCGTGTTAAAAGTTTATGTAGTTTTGCAGGATGGAATTAAAAGATATTTTATCAAAAACATTTGAACTATACGAAAAATATGCGATAAAAAGTGTTAGCATGGATGATGTTGCACGTGAGCTAGGCATTTCAAAAAAAACACTTTACCAGTTTGTTACGAATAAAAGCGAGCTGGTAGCAATGGTAATTCAAAGTGAAATGGAACTTGCCGGGAAACGCCATGAGAATATTCAAACAATGAAGCTCAATTCAATAGAGGAACTCTTTGAAGTAAGTAAATTGATGAATGATCGCTTAAAAAATCATAATCCTGCTTTATTTTTTGATTTAAAAAAGTATTATCCTACACTATTTAAAAAAATAACAGAAATAAAAAGAGAAAAAGCTTATGAATCTGTATTAAACAATTTAAAAAAGGGGATAAAAGAAGGATTGTACCGAAAAGAAGTTAATCCGGATATTATTGCAAAGATATATGTTTCAAGAATTGAACAAAGTTATGACAATAGTATTTTTTCAATAGCAGAAGTAACTTCAATTGAGGTATTTAACGAGGTGTTAATTTATCATCTTCATGGAATTTGTAATGAAAAAGGCTTAAAAATATTAAATGAAAAATTAAAAGAACTAATACAGAAAAACTAGAACAGATGAAAATAAAAATTACATATACTTTATTGTTGTTTTTGATAGTGTTTGGACTAAAAGCCCAAAATGACACTTTACAAGAAACACATCATTTATCACTTAATGATGCCCGGGAATATGCTGTTATAAACAATTATCAAAGCCAAAATGCAGAGATTGATATTGAAATTGCCCGTAAACAAATTTGGGAAACTACGGCAATTGGTTTACCACAGGTTAATGGTGCTATTGATTATAGTAACTCTCTTAAAATACCAACAACATTATTGCCTGGTGAAATTGTAGGGCAGCCAGGAGAACAAATCCCTGTTCAATTTGGACAACAGCATAGCATAAGTTGGGGTGCTACAGCAACACAATTAGTTTTTAGTGGTGAATATATAGTGGGTCTTCAGGCTTCCCGAATTTTTCTTGAACTTTCACAGCGCAGCTATACAAAATCAAGTGTCTCTATTAAAGAAACTGTTACCAAATCGTACTATCTTGTATTAATTGCTGAGGAAAGCAAAGGAATACTTGAAGAAACAAATGCTAATTTTGAAAACTTAATAAGAGAAATAGAAGAAAGTCATCGTTTAGGCTTTGTTGAGGATATTGATGTAGACCAATTAAGACTTACTAAGCAAAATAATGATAATACTATTATTTCAGTAACAAACATGGTGTCACTTTCTTATCGTCTTTTAAAATATCAATTAGGTATTGATTATAATGATGAGATTAAATTGTCTGATAGCTTAAATTATTTTGTTGATAATCTTGACTTTAATCGCTTAATAACTGAAGATTTTGATTTAAACCAAAACATCGATTATAAATTAATGCAAACACAGGAAGGTTTATCAATTTTAGATTTAAAACGTGAAAAATCGCTGTATTTACCTCAATTATCTGCATTTTACACCTATTCTGAAAACGCTTATAATAATAGTTTCCCTGACTTATTTTCTCAATGGTATCCAACATCTATATTAGGTTTAAAAGTTTCAATCCCCGTTTTCACAAGTGGTATGAGAAGATCAAGAGTTCAACAAAAGCAATTTGAACTTAAAAAAGTACAAAATTCAAAATTAGAATTAGAGCAGGGTCTTTCGTTACAGGTTGAGCAGTTAAGAAGCGATTTTACAAATGCAAAACTGAAATTTGACAACGAAACGTGGAATATGGAATTATCGAAAAGAATTAATGACAAAACAGAAATTAAATATAAAAGCGGAATGGCTTCGGCAAATGATTTAATGATAACTCAAAATCAGTATCTTATGTCACTTAACAATTATTACCAAGCCATGTCAAGCCTATTATCTGTTAGGGCACAATTAGAATATATACTTGAGAAGAATTAAAAGTGGAATTGGAATAGTGGAAAAATGGTGCTTCGACTTCGCTCAGTAACCATTGCTTTAAAACGACAAACAAAAAAATAATTTTAAATATAAAATAGATGAAAAAACTAGTAGCAATTCTTATCATAGCAACTTTTGTTGCCTGCGGTAAAACTGATGAGACAAAAGACATAAAAGGTAAAATAGCAGAATATAAGAATCAAATTGTTGAGCTGGAAGATAAAATTGCTGAGCTGGAAGAAAAACAGGGTGTTGAAACCAAAGAAACGACAAAGCTAAGAGTAAAAGCCCAGACTATTGCTCCAGTTCACTTTGCTCACTTTGTAGAATCTTCAGCATCTCTAGAGGCAGTGAATAGTGCTTTTATTAGCCCTGAAATTAATGGACAAGTACAAACAATTCATGTGAAGGAAGGCAATTACGTACAAAAAGGACAATTGCTTGTATCCTTAAATTCAGATATTATACAAAGTAGTATTAACGAACTTGAAACAAGTCTTGAACTTGCCAAAACTGTATTTTCAAAACAAGAAGAACTTTGGAGTCAGAAAATTGGTTCCGAAATTCAATATCTTGAATCAAAAAATAACAAAGAATCTCTTGAAAGCAAATTAAATGGACTATATATTCAACGAAGTAAATCAAGGATTAAAGCACCAATAAGTGGAATTGTTGATGTTATTCGTGTAAAAAAAGGTGAACTTGCCATGCCGGGTGCACAAATTATTCAAATGGTTAATATTAGCAATTTTTATGTTAACGCCGCTGTTTCAGAAAAATTTATCGCTGCTGTAAAAAGAGGAAACCCGGTAACAATTAGTTTCCCTACCTATCCTGATTGGAATATTGATACAAAAGTATATAGAATTGGTAATATTATTAATTTGGCAAACAGAACTTTTACTCTTCAAGCTAAGGTTAATAACAAAGAAAATAAGTTGAAACCTAATATGTTGGCTGTCGTTAGATTTCAGGATTTTGAAATGCAAGAGGCATTGGTAGTTCCATCCATTATCATAAAAGAAGACTTTAAAGGCAAATACCTTTATACTATTGAAACTAACAGCGAACCAATAGCCCGAAAAAAATATGTAAAAACATCTTTATCAAATGACGAAGGTACTGTAATTACTGAAGGTATTAAGATTGGTGATAAAGTTATTGTTGAAGGTTATAATCTTGTTAAAGATGGAATGGGCGTGAATATAAAGTAGTAAAAAATCAGTTGGCAGTATTCAGTCAACAGTTAGCAGCCAATATTAGTGACAAGTGTCTAATTACCAAATATCTGGACAAAAAACAGAAAACATTAGTGAATCTTTTCAAAGTAACAAATATGTTAGTATTTATTGAAAAAGGTAAAAGTTTGCAAACTTGAGAACTGAAGACTGAGAACTGAATTCACAAAATCAGAGAGTTTACAATAGCATATAATAATGTAAAAATTAAACAAATTTAATTAATACAACCAGTGGAAAACGATAAAGAAAACAAAATAAGCAGGGAGTTTAAACTAACCACCTTAGCCTTAAAAAATAAAAACACCATTTTTTTAATAACATTTGCAATAATTGTTTTTGGCGCAATGTCCTATATTTCATTGCCAAAAGAGTTAATGCCTGAAATTAACATACCTACAGTTTTAATTCAAACGATATATCCGGGTAATCCACCTGCTGATATTGAAAATCTGATAACCAAGATTATTGAGAAAGAGATTAAAACGATTAAAGGGATTGATAATATTTCATCAACTTCCAGCCAGGATGCATCAATAATTATCAT
>JAOZNO010001081.1 GCA_029933755.1 Bacteroidales bacterium
AAAACGAACATCCTTTTGTGGTCGCAAATGCATGGAAATGAACCAACAGCCACACAAGCATTATTTGATATTTTTAATTTTCTGGCTTCTGATAAAGGGTTTTTAAAGGAAAGAGAGCTTATATTAAGCAAACTTAGCCTGTTTTTTATACCGATGCTAAATCCTGATGGTGCTGAAGTTTATAAGCGCAGGAATGCTCAGGACATTGATTTAAATCGTGATGCATTACGCATGTCATCGACTGAAGCAAAAATATTAAAAAAAAATCAGGGATGAAACTAAGGCCGCTTATGGCTTTAATCTACATGATCAGAATATATACTATACAGCGGGTTTAACTCCAAATCCTGCAAGTATAACATTCTTAGCACCTGCATTTAATGTACAGAAAGATATAAATGATAACCGCCGTAATGCGATGCGTCAAATTGCAGTGATGAACAAAGTGCTGCAAAAATATATTCCTAATCAGGTCGGCAGATATAATGATGATTTTATGCCCACCTCTCTTGGCGATAATATTCAAAAATGGGGGACGGGTGCAATATTAATTGAGTCGGGTGGTTACAAAAATGATCCGGAAAAACAATATGTTCGGAAGTTGAATTTCATTGCTATACTTTCTGCATTATATAGTATTGCTTCTGAAACAAATAGTGTTGATCACAAAGAATATTTTACAATTCCTGAAAACAGTAGTTATAAACTTTTTGACCTACTTATTAGAAATGCAAAGGTGAAAAATAATGGACAAAACTACCTGATAGATATTGGTATTCGAAGATCAGAAAAAAGTAATAACTCACAATTCGGGTTCAAGTATTATTCTACAATTGCAGATATAGGTGATATGTCTTATAAGTATGGATATGAGGAGCTTGATGCAAAGGGATTAACAATACAAAATGGGAAAGTTTACGAAAAGAAGATAAAATCAAGAAAACAACTTAACAGGCTGGATGTTGATCAATTATTAAGTGCAGGATATATTTACCTTGATGTTAGCTCTAAGCTTTTAAAGAAAGGAATAAGCAAGAAACCTTTTATTATAACTTCAGACCCTGATAAACTAATAAAAGGCATAAAATTGGGTAAACAGGCAAATTTTCTTTTGCTAAAAGATGATGAAGTGAAATATGTAATTATTAATGGGTTTGTTATTAACTAGTTAAAAATGAAAGCTTTGCCAAAGCTTACTCGTTTTGTGT
>JAOZNO010000373.1:0-2275 GCA_029933755.1 Bacteroidales bacterium
AGTAATCTGATTTTGCTTTTTTATATTGTCCTGTTTGTATTTCTAAATCAGCTTTTCGCAGATATATAAGTGGGTGATATTTGTCATTAATCGCCAGAGCTTTTTCAAAATGAAGAATCGCTTCTTCTTTTTTCCCTTCTTCATGACTTATTTCAGCTAACAGAATGTAAACATCAAGGAAGTTTTTATCAATTTTTAATGCATCATAAAGTTCTTGTTTGGCTTGAGGGTAATATTGTAGATTGTAATTCCTTAAGGCACTTTCAAATTTTTTAACAGCCTTTTTTTTATGCGAGTAATATTTGTTTTGGGCAGATATATTGTGTAATGATATGAATGTAAATAATATTAGGATTATTGTTTTCATGTGTTTATTTTTTTTAATGCTTTCATTTGGCACATGTTACCGCATGATGTAAAATAATCATTTCCTTGAATGTTTAATAATTCTTTTAATCATAGCCTGCTCCGCTTTTTTTGCGGAGCTTGTTTCATGCCGTAAAGATATTGATTATTGACAATTAACAATATTGAGTCTGCTCCGAAAAGTCTAAAATACTCAAATTTATGTGTTTTAGTGTCGGCGTGAATCTGCTAATTATCTGATTACGAGATGATATTATTGTTTTATTTTTGTAGAAACACTCACACTGACACTTATAGGAGTGCCGTCAATATTCAATTGTTTTAGGGTATTTTCATAAACTTATGTGCCTGTATTGAAATTTGCCACTTTTTGTTCTTTTTTACATATTCAACTATTTCAGGGGTTAGTGAATTATGTCTACTCCATTCGGGTTGAAGGTATAATTTGCAGTTTTTATTTACTTTTTTAGCGGTTTCTTCTGCCCATTTATAATCTTCAGTTTCGTAAATTATTACTTTTAACTCATTTGCTTTCTTATAAATGTCTTCTAATGGCGGGGCTTGTTTTTTAGGGGAAAGGCATATCCAATCCCATTCGCCTGTTAGTTTATATGCACCAGAAGTTTCAACATGCGTTTGAATACCTTTTTCTTTAAGTAGTTTACATAAAGGTGCTAATTCATAAATTGATGGTTCGCCACCTGTAACAACAACGGTATCGGCTTTGTTTTTCAATACGTTTGCTAGAACATCTTGTATGTCAGTTAGCTTGTGCGTTTTAAAATTCCATGAAATTTTGGTGTCGCACCAGTGACAACCTATGTCACAACCCCCAATACGAATAAAATAAGCTGCTTTACCCGTATGGAAAGCTTCGCCCTGAACGGTATAAAATTCATCAATTAAGGGTAGCTTTTGTCCTTCCTGAAACAATTCTTTATCTGCTGTTTTCAATTTTTCTGTTTTTTAAAAGAGCAGACAAAGGTAATATACTTCATTTAATTATTAATTATAAATTAAATAAATAAAGGCTGTATAAACTGCTTAAAATAATAAGAATTCAAGTAGTGGACTGCTTACATTGCTTCTTATAATTATTGAACAATTAGAATAACAAGGTAGATATTTAGTATTATTACAGTTTAATAGTTTTATACCAAAGCCTTCACTTAGTGAAGGCTTTGGTCTTGAATTTATTGGTAGCTTACAAGGTTTTCAAAACCTAATAAGTTTGATTGTTTTATTTATTGGTTATTGTAAGTAAACTTTGCAAGTCAAAAAAAAAGACTTACCAAGTTAGAAAAAACAAAGCTAAAAGGTTAAAGTAAAGCAGGTTTCAACAAATGGTTCAGAAACTACTTTTATGTTCCCTCCGTGCAAACGCATTATTTGTTTTGAAAGACTTAGTCCAATTCCTGAACCGCTTGATTTAGTAGTAAAAAATGGTATAAATATCTTTTCGCCTACTTCTTTAATTATACCTTGCCCGTTATCATATATTTGCATTACTCTTTTTCCGTTATTATTAATGTAAGCATTTAATTTAATTTCACCTTTTTCTACACTTTCTAATGCATGTATTGAGTTTTTAACAAGATTTATTAATACTTGTTCAATTAATTGCTCATCAGCAGTTACTTCAAGCATTTCGGGTACAACAATAATATTAAAATTGATTTCGTATTCATCAATTTCTTTTTTAAGTATGTTGTAGATGTTTTCAAACTGCTCTTTAATTTTGTAAATCCTAAAATTGGGGTTTGGTATTTTTGTCAGATCCCGGTATTTTTCAACAAAATGGATTAGACCTGTACTGCGCTTATGTACTGTTTCCAAAGCTTCAATAATATCATCAAAGGTCTCCGTGTCAAAGTCTCCGGTAATTTGAGGGCGAAGTTCTTTTGCTACT
>JAOZNO010000373.1:2285-4463 GCA_029933755.1 Bacteroidales bacterium
ACCGTTGAGGTTAATGATGCTATTGGAGCAATAGAATTCATAATTTCGTGCGTAAGTACCCTGATAAGCTTTTGCCAGGCTTTCATTTCCTGCTCTTCTAACTCAGATTGAATATTTTTAATTGAAACCAGGATTATATCACGCTCATTAATTATAAACTGAGTTGCATAAATTGATAATTGTAAAATATCTTCACCCTTTTTAACTTTAATTAGCTCATTACCACCAGGTTTTATGTCGAAAAATACTGATTTCAGGCCAGGGCTCCATGTTTCAAGCAACTGTATGTTTTTAAGACTTTGTACATTAAAGAGCTTTTTTGCTGAGTTGTTTATCATTTCAACAGTTCCATCTTTCTGATAGGCCACTATCCCAATTTCTACATGAGAAATTATTTGTTGAAGGTAGAAATAATGCTCTTCCTTTTCTGTTCTTATTTGCTGAAAATCTTCAATAACTTTGTTAAATGCTCTTTTCAGGTTATCAAACGACGAACCTAATCCTTCAACCTGGAAGGTGCGGCTAAAATCAGAAAATCGTACAGATTCTAAAAAACTGGTTACAATACGATTTGTTTTTTCGATATAGTTAATCAGTGAAAAAATTTGAAAAATCAATAGTACACCAAGCAGGAACGGGGTCATATAGTACTTGCCACTATATGCAACATTTAGTAGTATAAAGATTGTTATTACCAGGAGTATTACTCTGAAAATAATATTTAGACGAAAGTTTTTATAAGTCATATTTTTCCATTCTTCTGTATAGGGATGTTCTGGTTAAGCCTAATTCTTTAGCCGCAGTACTTATATTACCTCTATGCCTTTTTAGAACTTTTAAAATAATTATTTTTTCCACCTCTTCAAGGTTGTAATTTTCAAGTTCAACATCATCAACTTTTTCGCCACTTGCAGAAAAGTGAAAATCAAAAGGTTGCAACACATTTGAGTCGGCCATAATAATGGCTCGTTCAATAGCATGTTGAAGCTCGCGTACATTTCCCGGCCAATTGTATTGTTGTAACTTCTTATATGTGGGTGAACTTATTTCTTTGATGTTTTTCTTGTATTTTTTTGCATACATTTTCAGAAAATAGTTTGCCAGAAGTGGTATATCATCAATTCTTTCCCTAAGTGGAGGAATTTCAATCTCAACCGTATTTATCCGATAAAGTAAATCTTCTCTGAATTTATCTTCCTTAATCATTTGCTGTATAGGCATGTTGGTTGCACAAATCAGGCGAATATCAATGGCACGTGATTTGTTTGATCCTAAGCGTATTACTTCTCTACGTTCTAAAACAGTTAACAGTTTTGATTGTAATGGAATTGATAAGTTTCCAATTTCGTCAAGAAACAGGGTTCCTCCCGATGCTATTTCAAATCTGCCCGGGCGCTCACCTTTTGCATCAGTATACGCACCTTTAACATGGCCAAATAGTTCGCTTTCAAATAGTGTTTCTGTAATTGAACCAAGGTCAACATTAATTAGTACTTCGTCTTTTCTGTGGGAGTGTTTGTGTAATGATCTGGCAACAAGCTCTTTGCCTGTACCATTCTCGCCAAGAATTAAAATGCTGGCATCTGTTTCTGCTACTTTTTTAATGGTTTCAAAAACTTTAAGCATACTGGGTGAAACTCCAATAAAATCCCCAAAAGGCTGATCAAGTATTGCTTTAAAACCAGATTGCCTTTCTTTGAGGGAATCTACTTCAAGACGAGATTGTCTTAATTTCATACCTGACGAGATGGTTGCAATTAATTTTTCGTTTTGCCAGGGTTTATTAACAAAATCAATTGCACCCATTTTTATTGCCTGAACAGCATTTTCAACATCGCCATAAGCTGTAATAAATATAACAATCGCTAAAGGATCAATTTCGAGTATTTTTTCAAGCCAGTAGAATCCTTCTTTACCGCTAATAGCATCTTTTGTGAAATTCATATCTAATAGAATTACATCAAAATTGCCTTCCGGAACTAACTCTGGTATCTTTTCAGGATTTTCTTCAGTTACGATTTCAGCAAAGGTTTGTTTCAATAGAAGTTTTAAAGCAAAAAGAACATCTACATTATCATCAATTGCGAGGATTTTCCCGGTTTTTTTACTCATAACCATTAAAATTAATTTAGCTCAGTTAAATGATTTTCTATCTCAGAGTAAAAAATCATGCCAAAT
>JAOZNO010000373.1:4473-4734 GCA_029933755.1 Bacteroidales bacterium
TCTATGTATTTCAGCTATTTAATTTAAAGTGCTTGTTTAAAATAATTATGAGTATAGGATAATAAGTGTTCGATTGCGTACACCTTTGTGCGAAATCGTACATGTGTTAAAGCTATAAAATAGTATACTATTTATTATTAAAATTTGAATCTACAATTGCATTAATAATTGAAATAATTTCGTTCCTTAATTTTATTAATTTAAGAAAATTTTCATCTTTTTTATTGAATAAAAATACCCATTCAGCACGTAACTTTACAA
>JAOZNO010000374.1 GCA_029933755.1 Bacteroidales bacterium
ATTATGCCGGCACCAAAGGAACCCGTACACATAGTAATACCATTGGCCGGAGAATCATAAACTGATGTTAATTCCCTTATATCATCAATACTGCTTACTATTCTTGGTAAACCGAGCAAAGACCTGGGCGGATCATCCGGATGAATTGCCATTCGCACCCCTGCCTTTTCAGCTACAGGTATTACTTCTCTTAAAAAATGAAAAAGATGGGCTTTTAGTTTCTGCTCGTCAATTCCTTTATAACCATCTAAAATGTTTTGAAAAGTTTCCAGGGAAAAACTTTCTTCTGAACCAGGCAAACCTTGAAGAATGGTATTAATTAATGTTTGTCTTGATTCGTCAGACAATGAGGAAATGAATTTTCTTGCTTTATCTCTCACTTCTTCTGTGTAATCACTTTCTGCGTCCGAACGTTTTAATATGTAGATATCAAATGCCGCAAATTCTTCTATTTTAAATATTAATGCTTTTTTTCCATCTTCTAATTGGTGGTACAAACTTGTTCTTGACCAATCCAGTACGGGCATAAAATTATAACAAATAGTATCGATACCACAATCTCCTAAATTTAGTATTGTTTGCTTGTAGTTTTCTATGTATTGCCGGTAATTACCAACTTGCTTTTTGATATCTTCATGCACGGGTACACTCTCAACTACAGACCATCTTAATCCTGCTATCTCAATTTCTTCTTTCCTTTTGATAATTTCGTCAACGTTCCAAACGTCTCCATTAGGAATTTGATGTAAGGCTGTAACAATTCCTGTTGCTCCTGTTTGCCTTATCTCATTTAAAGAGATTTGATCTTTTGGTCCATACCATCTCCAGGTTTGTTCTAATGCCATATTTTATTTTTTATTATTATACAATTCAGTATTTGCTTTCACCAATATTTTCATCAACTTTTCAACGATTTTCTTATTTCCTTCAGCAATATTTTTTGATTCAAGCCTTGCCATCTTGTGGTCATATAATTCTATTATCGGTGTCTCTTCCCTAAAATATTTTGTCAGACGGTAATCTTTAGTCCTGATAGTAATTCCTTTGTTAAAATATCCATAGGCTGCTCTTTTTCCTTTTTTTGATGGTGAACGTAACAAGCGGATGAAACTTTTTCCATCAATACCCGATGGGGATTCTAAGTCGCATAAATCCATTAAAGTAGGATAAATATCAATGGATTCAACAATGCCATCAGTTGATACGCCTGATTTTTTCATTTCCGGTGTCTTAATTATGAGCGTACTTCGTAAGGCATTTTCGAATAATGTATGTTTACCCCAAACTAATTGATCGCCAAGATGCCAGCCATGATCTCCCCAAATAACAATTATGGTATTTTCGTATAAACCCAGTTTTTTAAGTTCTTCTATCACTTTTCCGATTTGTGCATCAATATAACTTATTGAAGCGTAATATGCATGGGTTAGTTTTCTAGCGTATTCATCCGAAACAGGATAATCCAATCCGGCTTTTTCATCACCAAGTTTGTACCCGTTTAATTCACCGCTTGAATGCAAACTTTTTTTATTCACATTTTCAGGAATACAGGATACCGGGGATAGTGGCAAATCCGACTCATTGTACAAGTCCCAATATTTTTTCGGAGCAGTAAAAGGCAGATGTGGCTTAAAAAAACCAAGTCCAAGGAAAAAAGGCTGTCCTTTGTCCTTAAGTTCCTTAAGTTTTGTTATTGCCAATTTAGCACTTAATCCATCAGGATAACCATAATCATCCACATCACCACATTCATAAGGTTTTACCATTTTATTCATGCTCTGGCGGTTTTCACCATTAGCATATCCGAAAAACGCATTCCAACCGGTTCCCCATTTGCCATTGTTGAAACAAATTTCGTCCCAACTGTTTGGCATCTCTTTTTTATCTGATACTTGTTCAGTATAGCCATAAACATATCCATCAGCTGAATGACTGATTTTACCAATATTTAAGGTATAATACCCATTCATTTTTAAAGCATGAACAAAAGATTCAGGATTTCCATCTTCTGAGTAATGATAAGTTATGTGATTTGATAGTTCATGTTGCGATTTTGGATACATACTTGTTAACATACTATGCCTGGAAGCACCACATGTAGGCGCTTGAACAAAATGATTATTGAAAACACGTCCTACATTTGCTAATTTATCAATATTGGGGCTTTTAATTATATCATTACCATAACAACCCAGCTCGGGGCGTAAATCATCAACAGCAATAAAGAGCACATTAGGCCTGTTTTGTGCTGAAATAGGATTAAAAGCAAACACCAAGATTGTTAAGAATATCAGATGTACTATTTTATTCATAATTTTTTATTACATCTTTGTTAATGTGTTTAGTAATTATTAGTCTTTTGCTCTGCGTTATATATTGTAAACTTTAATGAATTAATGACTAATATACTAATGATCAGACAAGACTTACCAAGTTTTGAAACCTTTGGAAGTCACAATCAATAGCCACCTAATTACCAATTTTCCAATGACTAAAATTTAAACACCACTAAATGCACTAAATCCACCATCAACAGGTAGTACTATGCCTGTAATAAACCTAGCTGCATCACTACATAAAAATAAAGTTGCGCCAATAAGTTCTTCAGCTTCACCAAATCTGTTCATCGGTGTATTCTGAATAATCGTATGTCCCCGTTCTGTATAAGTCCCATCTTCATTAGTCAACAAGGCTTTATTTTGTTTTCCGATGAAAAAACCCGGTGCAAGTGCATTAACCCTAATACCATCTCCAAATTTTCGAGCCATTTCCACAGCCATCCATCGGGTAAAGTTTGTTATTGCGGCCTTTGATGCTGAATATCCTACAACACGAGTAATAGCACGATTAACAGCCATTGACGACATGTTAATAATGCTTCCGCTACCTTGCTCTGCCATTACTTTCCCAAAAACAAGCGAGGGTAAAATTGAACCATTGAGATTAAGTTCAGTAACTTTGTCAAAATCGTTCATATCCATATCGAAAATAGTCTGATCAGGAGAAATGGTTGCTCCTAGCATATTGCCCCCGGCAGTGTTAATCAGAATATCAATTTTACCAAAATCAGAAAGGATCTTATCTTTTATGCCCTCAAGAATGCTTTTATCTAACACATTACAGGACATCCCTTTTATTTCACCGAAATTGGATAATTTCTTAACCAAATCCTGTGTACTTTCCTTCTTTAAATCAAGAAGTACTACTTTTGCACCTGACTTTATCAGGCCTTCAGCCATTTTTCCGGCTAAAACACCTCCTCCACCTGTAATTAATGCTACTTTGTTTTTTATATTAAATAGGTTTTCTAAATAGTTCATTTTTTTTATGTGCTTCAATCTCCTTATTATTTGTCATGCAAACTTTTCACTTTGTTGTTATTTTACGCATAAAATTTATTTTCCGTGTTCGCACACGAAAGTATATAAAAAATCATATCTTTACAAAAAAAGCTGTAAAACTTATGATGCGAAAAGAAATACCAAGATAATGGATATCACCCAAAAGCCTGGTGGGTCAATTGGTATTGTTGACTTAGCGTTACATAATAGGTACAAAGTATGTTGATTCCACATTTTTTATTTAATAAACTCCCAATTATCAGTTCTAAAAGGCATTACAGGTAAACCTTCCTTATTGTAAAAATTTATCTGTGCCGGATTACCTGACCATGCATAGCGTACAGCAACAGCGTTTTGTACTTTATCGCTATAAACAAATACTTTATCGCCTACAATATATGCTTTTGCCCAAACAAACTTTTTATCCTTTCCTGCAATGGCAAACTCACTTAGATATCCAAATTTATTTTTTGTAATTAATCCACCACCTACATTTTCAAAGCTTATAATTGCTTTATTATCAGTAATTTTAATTGATTTGTAGTTTGGGCTAATAACTGTGTGTTTTTTGTTGTAAGCAGTTTTTAAAGCCGAAAGCATTAAACGCCTGCCTACTTCTTGCTTTTTTGTTGGGTGAATATCCATTGCATCGCCAAGGTCGATAGTGCAAGTTATACCAACATTTTTTAATTTTGTTGAATTAAATTGTACTTCTCTAAATTCTGCCCAATTACCATTTTCAGGCTTTTCTTCATTCGGAGTTCCAAAATTAGGTAATTGTACAATTAAAAATGGTAAATCTGCCTGATTCCATTTTTTTCGCCAGCCATTAATCATAGCTGGCAGTAATTTCGAATACTCCGCAACATTGCCTGCATTACTTTCTCCCTGGTACCATGCAACACCCTTTATAGTAAAATTTGTTAATGGTGCAATCATGGCATTGTACAGAAAAGTAGGGGTACTTCTTTTGCTTGGCTTTTTATTCTTTTTTAATTTCTCTGTTAAGAAATCTTTTCTATTTATTCCTTTTTTATATTGCCACAAACCTTGTAAATCAATGTTTAATAGTGTGGTGTCATTTTTAATTTTTAATTTTGATTTTCGTGGTCCCCAGAAACCACCTGTCCAAGAGTAGTTGTATACACCAACAATTATTTCATTTGTTCCTGTTCTTAGTAATTCTTTGGATATAGTATATTTTCTTTCGCTTCCTTTATACCAAGTAGAACCTATTTTTTTTCCGTTGAAAAACGTAAAATCAAAATCATCTATCCAACCCAAGTTGAGAAGTAAATCATTATTAATAAATGAATTAGGTAGCTCGAATTGTTTTTTATACCACATCATGCCTTCGTGCTTTTCAATGCCAAAATCAGCCC
>JAOZNO010000375.1 GCA_029933755.1 Bacteroidales bacterium
TGACTATAAAATAGATAGTTATATTTTGTCCTATAATTAATATTATGTTAAATAGGGTTTTCTAAGAAAAGAGAGAACAAAAACTGTCCTCTCTTTATATTCTTTTATAAATATTATTCTTCAGGAAGGTTATCTATCATTTCCTTCATTTCTTTTTGTTTATCATACATCTGTAATTTTAAATAAATGGTAGATAATGACAATAATGTATTTCGATCCCGAAGCTGAATTTCATGTGCTTTTTCAAAATATGGTAAAGCTTGTTTATAATAATCCATAACCTTAGCCATCTCAGCATCATACTTTTTTTGTTGGTTTTGAGGTATATTAATAGCTTTGTTGAAAGTGCTGGCACCTTTATTATAGTATATTGCTGCAATATTATATAGAGCATCAAAATAATCAGCTTTAAGTTCAACAGCTTTATTATACGAATCTATTGCAAGATCTAAATATTCTTCTTTTTGCTCGTCATTATATTTATCCGTTGTATCCTGCATCATGGTATCATATAGTGTACCCATTGCATGGTAATATGTTGGATTGTTAGGATTTTCTTTAATACCCTTTTCCAGCTTTACCAGTGCTTTTTCAGACATTCCTTTGCTCAGGTAATAATTGATAAAGTATACCAGTATTTCATTTGAGTCAGGATATTTCTGAAAACCTTCTTGTAAAATTTCAAGTTCTTTTTCCGGTTGTTCTAAAAGGTTATATAATGATGCAAGACCAATATATGCCTTATCTCCTTCATATTCCTTTTCTAAACAAAGCTTGTAATATTTTTCAGCAATATCATAATGTTTACCTGATTGAGCAATATATGCACTGTAATATACAACTAAGCCCCTGTTAAAAACTGTATCTGCTTCCAGTTTTGGAAATTCATCAAGTTTTAGTGCTTTTTCTAATTGAAGAACCGCTTTTCTGTATGTATCCGGATTTTCTGTTTCCTGAGCTTCGCCATAGTACTCTACTCCTCTACTGGCAAACATGGTTCGCACTACTGATATATTTTGTGAAAATATTTTGTTTGACTTCAGTTTGCCTTTCTCATCCAGTTCCCACGCTTTTAAATATGCTTCGTTTGCTTTATCCAGTCCATCAGCTATTAATGGCTTTGTTTCGTCCCAACTATCCAGTTTCTTATCAACAAACTTTAAGGTAACCCGTTCATATACCCAGTCTTCTTTATTTTCTAAACTTGTTATTTCTTTAGGTTTTCCAAGCATTACTTCGGCACTGTTTATCGCACCACTTTGTGGCATTCCCTGCCATAATGCTTTTGTGTTAAATTGTACCATGTCAAGAAAAAGATCTGCTCTTTTTAGCCATGTTATGTATTTCACATTTTTTTTAGGATTTTCGATATCCTTGTCACTTTTTTCCAGTTTTTTTAATAAGCTTTCAGCCGTTTGTGGTGCAGTGGTTTGAGCACTTGCTAAAGTAGCACTCATTATCACTGTAACAAAAAATAGGGTTATTTTTTTCATCTGTTTTTTTTTAATTATTTTTTAATTATTTACTGAAACAATCCTAATCTGTTTTTGTTTCAGCTTTACTTCCATTGATTTAATTCTACAAAAATAAAATATTTTTAGATGCCATAAATGTTTTTTAGAACACATTTATCAATCATCTGTTTCATTATTATTTTCCTCAGAAGTATTTTCGTTCGTACCATCCTCATTAATACCATCCTCATTAATGATATCTTCTTCATCACCGTTTACTTCAACCTTAGCTACCGCAGCAATTGCATCTTTACCTTTAAGGTTAATAAGCTTTACACCCTGCGTGGCTCTTGCTGACAAACGTATAGACGAAACAGGAACTCTAATGGTTAAACCAGAACGTGTAATAATCATAAGGTGATCTGTATCAGTTACATTCTTTATGGAAATTAACTGCCCTGTTTTTTCAGTAACATTCAGGGTTTTCACACCTTTACCTCCCCTATTCGTAATTCTGTAATCTTCTAGTCTCGAACGCTTTCCATAGCCATTTTTCGACACAACCAATACGCTCTCACTTTGATCCTGAATACAAATCATTCCAATCACCTGGTTGCTTTTATCAATATTTATACCTTTTACACCTGAAGCTGTTCGTCCCATAGTTCGAACTTTACTTTCGTTAAATCGGATTGCTTTACCTGAAAGTGCCGCAATAATAATCTCATTGGTTCCATTGGTAAGTCTTGCCTGTAAAAGAATATCTCCTTCTCTTATGCCTATCGCATTTATTCCATTCTGACGAGGTCTGGAATAAGCACGTAATGATGTTTTCTTTACAATTCCTTTTTGTGTACAAAGTATAATGTTATGAGCATCAACATATTCATCATCAGTAATGCTATCAACATTTACATAAGCCATTACCTTATCATCAGGTGCAATATTCAGCATGTTCTGAATTGCTCTTCCTTTTGAAATTTTACTTCCCTCTGGTATTTCATAAACCTTTAACCAAAAGCATTTACCTTGTTTCGTAAAAAACAACATGGTATTATGCATAGAAGCCACATAAAGGTGTTCAAGGTAATCAGCATCACGGGTTGTACTGCCTTTTGCACCGGTTCCTCCCCTATGTTGGGTTTTGAACTCGGTTAAAACAGTCCTTTTTATATAGCCCAGTTTTGAAATGGTAATTACCATATCTTCATCTGCATAAAAATCTTCCGGGTTAAATTCTTCTGAAGAATATTGAATTTCAGTACGTCGTTCATCATTGTATTTTTCTCTAACTTCCAGAAGTTCTTCTTTAATGATTGCCACCCTTAATTCTTTGTCTGCCAAAATCGCTTTTAATTCAGCAATCAATTTCATTAATTCATCATAATCATTTTTAAGCTTTTCACGCTCTAAACCTGTTAACTTCTGTAATCTCATATCAAGGATTGCCCTTGCCTGAATTTCAGAAAGCTCAAATTTTTCCATTAAACCATTACGAGCATCTTCCGGAGTTTTTGAAGCACGTATTAACTTAATAACTTCGTCTAAATGATCTAAAGCAATAAGTAAACCTTCCAGAATATGTGCTTTCTTTTCTGCCTGCTCCAGTTCAAATTGTGTTCTTCTAAATACAACTTCATGCCTGTGTTCAATAAAAGCATCAAGCATTTCCTTAACATTAAGTAGTCGTGGTCTGCCTTTTACCAATGCAATAGTATTAATACTAAAGCTTGTTTGCAGCGCAGTATACTTAAAAAGTTTGTTAAGTACGATATTCGCAATTGCATCTCTTTTTATGTCAAAAACAATACGCATACCGGTACGATCCGATTCGTCATTTGCATTTGAGATACCTTCAAGCTTTTTTTCATTAACCATATTGGCTACTTTCTGAATAAGCTCTGCTTTATTAACAAGGTATGGAATTTCGGTTACTACAATTTTTTCTCTGCCCGAATCTGTTGTTTCAATTTCTGCACGGGCACGCATTACTACCCGGCCTCTTCCGGTGTGGTATGCATCTTTAACACCTTGATATCCATAAATAATTCCTCCTGTAGGAAAATCAGGTGCTTTTATGTACTGCATTAGTTCGTCAATACTAATTTCCGGATTATCAATTGTTACCATAACAGCATCAATCACCTCACCAAGATTATGTGGTGGAATGTTTGTAGCCATACCTACAGCAATACCAGAAGCTCCGTTTATAAGTAAATTAGGTATTTTTGTTGGCAATACTTTAGGCTCTTTTAAGGTATCATCAAAGTTTAACTGGAAATCTACTGTATTCTTATCTAAGTCAGCTAAAGATTCTTCAGCAATTTTCATTAAACGTGCCTCAGTATAACGCATTGCTGCCGGACTATCACCATCAACAGAACCGAAGTTTCCTTGTCCGTCAACCAATGGATAACGTAAAGACCAGGTTTGAGCCATACGAACCATAGCATGATAAACAGAACTATCACCATGTGGGTGGTATTTACCAAGTACCTCACCAACTATTCTTGCTGATTTTTTATATGCTTTGCTTGAGGTAATTCCTAATTCTCTCATTCCAAATAAAACCCGGCGGTGTACTGGTTTTAATCCATCACGCACATCAGGCAAAGCCCTGGAAACAATTACAGACATTGAATAATCAATGTAAGCTGATTTCATTTCCTCTTCAATATCTACAATCTTAATTTTGTCGTATTCTGCTGACATATTTTATTATTATTGGTAACAAAAAACTATTTGCTTAATTAATTGTCTTTTTACGAAGCGCTTTAAATTAGGTGTTTTAAGCAACTTTAATAGCTTCGCTCAAAGAATCCGCTAAAGTAAATAAATAATCGCTAATATTTAAGCTTTTTAGAGCTTGTTTATTAACAAAAGCTGTTTATAATATTATTATTGTCATTATTTTGCTATTTTTATCTTTGATATAAATTAAAAATAGTTATTGGCCATTAAGTCATTAATAGTCATTGGTCATTAAGTCATTAGTAAATTAGTCATTAATAGTCATTTAGTGGTCATAGGTTATTTGATAAGTACTGTTGTTTCGCATGTGTGTTTATGTCTTTAGTTTAATGATTTACAGACACGTACGCCGTCATAGACTCCTGACAACTAAGCTTTTAAAACATCCATTGGCTATAGTTCAGATGTTCTTAGAAATGAGAATAGACAACCGAGATTAAGTATTAAGTGCTAACGCTTGAGTAAGACCCCAAACCCCTGAAAGGGGCATAAGCTCAGAGCATA
>JAOZNO010000376.1 GCA_029933755.1 Bacteroidales bacterium
TTTCTTTTTCTGTTTTTTCAATAATGAGCGTATCGGCTGAAATTATATTTGTATCTGTTGTTAAAGCTGTTGTGTCAATTGCTTTGTATGTTTTACTTGGCTTATTTGCAGGTAATTGTTTTGCTACTACCTTTTTGTTTGTATCCGTAATAACGAGCACATTTTCAGCATATCCGTAAAGCAAATCGGTATTGATTGAATTGTTGACCCGGTTGGGCGCAATGGATAAAATCTGGCTCATTTCTGATATAATCAATGGGTTGTCTGCATCAAAACCATATTGTTTTAAAACGGCTGCTTTAAGTTTGGAATCCCAACGCATAGGTATCATTGTGCCAAGCATCCAGCTCCTGTCTAAACCACATTCACAATCTTCACCAATAAAGCGCAACATATTACTAATAACATTTTCTTTAATGTGATTGCCTTTCAGTAATGGTCCCATTCGCCTTCCTCTACCGTACATCAGGGCAATTGCGGGTTTATTTGCATCTTCCTTTTTCCAACCAAGGCTCCATAATAGAATTTCTTCTGAATTTAATTCGTTTGCTTTAATAGTAATAATATGGGGAGGGGTATCTACGGGTTTTGGTAAACTCATCATTACCTGCTTGATGCCTGCAAGTGCTTTTTTCAATATTTCGCGAGATTTACTGTTTTCTTCGACATTATTCCCTTCAATAAAATAGATTACCCCATATGATTCTATAATATTATTAGTAAGCTTTTTACGTGCCGGTGACATGATGATTTCTTCCACTAAATTCCATACTGTTTGCGTAAAATTGGTAGATTTATCAAAGAAAAAAGCTTTAGCCCTTTTCTCGGGAGAAACAAGTATTGCATCGGGTAAACCGCTTCCATTATACTCCTTATAATATTTGAGTAATGAAGATGTATCACTTTTTACATTTATTATTTTCACAAGAATATTGGCATCAAGTAAAGCTGCCCTCGCAATATTTTTAAACATTTTTGTATCAGCATCTGTAATCCTTCCATCGTTAAAAAGTACCAACTGATATGAATCTTTACCAAAATCGGCAAAACCAATTTCACGCACCGTATATCTACAAGCAAAGCTTATATTACTTAATAGTAAAAAAAATAGTATTGTTGTTAATGCTTTTACTTTCATTTTTTAACCCTCATTCTAACATATTATAATTCTCACATCTCCAAATTCCAATATCTTCATCATTAACCTGTTAGATGTCAATACCTACCAAGTTCTCAAAACTTTACAAGTCATCACCATATCTTAAAACGCTTACTTTTTCATATCTTCAAATTAATCTTTAGATATAAAAACAAAAGATGTCTGGATTGGATAATCACATGTACAACCCGAACTTGCCTCAGGGATAGAAACAATATTACCTGCCGGAATGATATTTATCCAACATCCCGGACGACTGACACGAGAAATTGGATCGCCGCCGTTTGTATCGCCCATGATATTATAAATCCTTGGATTAGAACCTCGTGCAAATAAATGCGATGCTGAACCGGTTATTCCTCCACATCCGTGCCCACCCCGAGTAAAATTTAAACTGCCTTTTTTTCCTGTGTGTAAATTAAAGTCGTAAGGTGGTAAAATTACCTGCTCACCAATTATAACCGGATGCTGCCATTGTTCACCATGCGAACCTCTAATGTTTGCTTTTTTAGTTGTATTGTCCCATTGTGTGTCCCCCGCTTCATAATCAACTTCCCATATTTTACTCCCTGTTCCACCATCAAAAGCATATAAGGCATAATGCGCATGTAGCCCCTTATTGTATGAACCTGTAACTAAAAGGACATTATCAGAATATACTAGGAACATAATTTGAGAGAAAGGGAATTTGAATTTTTTCTCCCATTCTTTTTTGCCGGTTTTTTTATTTAATTTAACCACAAAGGTTGGTTCTTCACAAAAATGGTCAATCCTCATCCTTCCATCAAAATCAAGAGCGGCTTTTTTATTTCTGCTTTCAACAAAATAAATATAATCATCGCCAATCGTAATTGTATTATTAAAAACTAAGCCTTTATAGGTCCATAATTCTTTTCCTGTTATCCTGTTTAATGAAAAAAGATAATCGCTTGTTACCATTTCGCGATAATCGCCTTCAAATTGATCACAATTTATACGGCCAAGTACGGTAAACGAAGCATTTGGTTTTTTGCCTGAGCCAAATATTTGATCTTCAACAACAGCAACATAGCCCCATTTACTATTTTGTCCTGGTATCAATTGTGGTGCTTCAAGTACAACTTCCTGTTTTCCGTTTTTTACATTAAAGCCTAATGCCGTTTGTTCTGTTGCAACATAAATATAATCATCGGCAACCGCTATTGTGCCACAATCTTTCATCGCACCCAATATTCTCATTCCGGGTATGTATTGTTTCCACAGGGGAGTACCATTATATGCATCAGCACATATAATCCGGTTATTGCCGGGTATAAAAAGTCGTCCATCTTTAAAAAGTGTTGAAATTGTACGGCTATGCCTGTTAATCATATCGGCAGGTCCCGGACGACCAAACCATTGAATTTGAAGTGGTCCTTTAACAGGGTCATTACTATTAGAAGTATTCCCGGGGTTTGAATATAAATGAGTCCATTCACCAGTTCCGTCAATTTTTCCACTTATTACAGTTGTCCAATTATCTTGTTCAATTTTCCAATTATCTATATCAGAGTTATTGACCCATTTGCTAATAAGTACTTTATTTTCAGCTTTTTTATTCATGCCCAAAACTGCCACCCCTCCAAAAGGTCTTAAAACACGATATATTTCATTAGCAGTGGTAGGTATTGTATCCGAAATGAGTAATTTATCTGAAACAATTAAATTGGCAAAGTATTTACTGAAAGGAAGATTGTTAAGGTTTCCGTGTATAATGCTTACTTTGCTTCCATAAATACCCGCACTGTTTAGCAATTTTCGTGATTTTTCTACTTTTTCGGCATCTTCTTCAATACCAATAACTTTAAGATTTGTTTTTGAAGCAAGTTCGTATGCTAAACGCCCCGTTTCGCTACCTACCACAAGGCAATAACCTTTATCAATACCTTTGCTGAGGATTTTATTGACTGCATCTTGGTAAAGTTTTGTGTTATCATTGTTTCTATAAGGTTCATTAACAATGATTTCTTTTTGAATTATTGGTTTCGATGTGGCTTTTGCCGAAAAACTATAAATGTTTCCTGAACTTGTACTTACCAATAAATTTCCATTTGAAACGGCCAAGCTATACACAATTCCATCAACATCGTGCGACCATGTTTTTTTGCCAGAATTTGCCTCAAATGTTTCTACTTTTCCATTACCGCCAATAATAATTGTATTCCCGGCCAGGATCATTGAAAAAGAATCATCCGTTTTTGTTTTCCAGATTAAACCACCTGCTTCAATATCTTCCCTATCTTTATCAGATTGGCTTATTTTTTCAATCAAATTAGCCATTTTTTTATCTATCTTCTTTGCTTCTTTGTCTGTGGCTAATTTTCTTTGTTCTCTTAAATCCCATAATTCATCAGACAGATCACCTTTTTTATCTTCAACTTCCGCCCAATCCTTATAATCTGCTATATATTTTTGTCGTTTTATTGCTGATAGTTCATAATCAGATCTCAAATATGAAATTTCATCTTTGACAATTATCTGCAAACCAAGGAAAGTAGCAATTTCATCAGTTTTTTGGCATGTTGCATAATTGTTATTGAGTTTGCCTTCATCACCACCTCCATAAATTAACTCATCGTTTACCAAAAGCGCATAAGTTCCGCCGTTTCCACCAAAACTACCTACTTGTTTACCATCTTTACGTGAAAATATTTTAGGGGTAGTACGTCCTGTAGGAATGTAAAGGTTCTCTTTTGAAGCCAACATATATCCTTGTGGCGATATATCAAGCTGTGTTTTTTTCCATGTGACTTTTCCAGTTTTAGCGTCAACAGCGTATAATTCAACCCCTTCGTTAGGGAACATACCCGAGCAAAAATAAGCTGTTCCATCATCAATAAGAACACCTGTTCGGACTGGCGAAATGGAAATTACCCGCTCGTTTCCGGGAACAAACCTTTTTCCTTCGGCTGTATTGATTTTCCAAGCGAGTTTCCCGTTTTCTGCGTTTAAGCAATAAACGACACCATCGTCTGAACCTACGTAAAGCAAACCATCGGCATAAGAAGGTGCCAAACGTACAGGGCCTCCTGTAAAATACGACCAAATTTCAGCTCCTGTGCTGGCATCAAGGCAATAAACTTTATCGTTTGCTGAAGAACCAAGATAAACTTTATCAGCAACACTTATCACATGATTAGCCCTGTCAAAGATTACACGGGGTTTTAAATTTGCTTCGCGATGCCATAAATCTGCTTTTGCCGGATTTGCCCAAGCTGGTTTGGGTGCAACAATTGCCTGATAACTCCAGTTTAAATGAAGTGGTGATTTTAAATCCATGGAAGAAATTCCGCTACGTTGTATATCATTTTGATACACTGGCCAATCTTGACTGAATAAATTGATTTGCAGAGTAATAATTGCAAAAATCAGAAATACTCTTTTAAACTTAATCCTTTGCATAGTTTTATTTTATTTATTTAATTGTTTGTTTAATTCCAATTGTAAAAGTTCTTCCAAAATCGGGATATCCTACAACTGTTGAATAATGCTTATTGGTAATATTTTTAATCTCCAGATAAAAGCGTGT
>JAOZNO010000377.1 GCA_029933755.1 Bacteroidales bacterium
CCTTTCACAAATAAACATGGAAAATGTTGACCATATTGAAATTGTACAGGGTCCTATGTCTGTTGTTTATGGAACAAGTGCCCTGGCAGGTGTAATAAACATTATTACAAAACAAAATACTAAAGACAGGAATATTATTAAAGCAAATTCTTATATCGATAATAAAAATAATTATAATGCTGGTTTTTATAGCTCATTAATAAGGGGAAAAAATTCATTTACACTTTCTGCAAACAGGGATATGTTTCAGGGAATTGATATAAATTTAAATGTTGATACTGCAAAATATCTTTCCGGTGAAGACCGATATATGGAATTTAAACCCAAAAGGGTGTTTAATGCTGATATAGAATATGCTTATCGTAATGAATACTTTCAAATAAGGGCAAAATCGCAATATATGAACCTATTGCTTAAAAGTTATAATAATCCCACACCTATGTTAATTGCCTATGATGCTGACTATTATACTACACGTTCAATAAACAGCTTAACTGTAAGTGATAAAATTTCAGAGGCTTTATCGTATAATATAATCGGTGCCTATACGTATTATGGTAGAAATACAGATTACTTAAGTTCTGATTTAGTAAGTTTAGAAAAAGAAATAACAGGCGGATCATCAACAACCTTTCATAATGGAATGACTCGTGGTAATTTTACACATTCTAAAGAAGAATCTAAATTGTCATATCAATTTGGTTGGGATATTAATTATGATATTGGTGAAGGTGATAAGATTGCGGATAGTGCGAGAATTGGCGATTTTGCTGCTTTTTTAAGTGCCCAATGGGCTCCTTCAAAAGAATTGTCTATTCAACCCGGCTTTCGCTATATTTATAATACGGCTTATGAAGCTCCCTTAATTCCATCAATAAACCTTCAGTGGATGGTAATTAATGACTTAAATTTTCGTGTATCCTATGCGAAAGGATTCAGAGCACCATCATTAAAAGAGCTATACTTGGACTTTAAAGACTCAAATCATAATTTGGAAGGGAATAAAGACTTAAAAGCCGAAAAAACAAATAGTTATAATGCTTCATTATCATATAAATATGGTAAAGATAAGCACCTTTTTAAAATTGAACCAAGTGTTTTTTACAATAATGGTAAAGATGCAATTACCCTTATTGTTACTGATGTGGAGTCGAACTCTGCCACAAATACTAACCTGGGTGGCCGAAGAACACAGGGCGGAAATATTAATGCTTCTTACATGCATTATGTAGGTCTGACATTTGGTGCAGGATATAGCATTACTGGTGAAACTTACGATTACGAAGGAGATGATGAATACACACCCATAGTTTATTATAACAATTATACCTTTAATGCAAAGTACAATTGGAGAAAGTATAAAACTATATTTATGGCAAATTTAAAATATTATGGTATCACACCTTCTCTTGCTGTTGATGAAGACAGCGGTGAATACTATCAGGTATATACAGAAGGCTATGGTGCACTTGAAGCTACTGTAAGTAAACTTCTCTGGAAAAACCGATTAACCATAGTATTAGGCGGAAAAAATCTTTTAGATAATTATTCAAGAAGAACTTATGGTTATAAAGGAGATGCATCTGAGTATTTAGCTCCCATGAACTATGGAAGGACGTTTTTTATAAAAATAAATTTGAAACTTAACAATTAAAAGCAGATAGCTATGAAGAAGATCGTATTAATTAGTCTTGTATCATTTATTCTTACATCTTGCTTTAAAGAAATTGATATCGTACCACTAGAAAAAACCATTGAAAGCACTTTTACTGTGCAAAATAGTATTCAAAAAATACAAACATACTATTATTTGTATGAAAATACAGGGCAAGAGGTGAGTATTGCTTCGCCACGTAGTTGGGATTTAGCCTTTGAGTCAGCAGGTGATGGCAGTAGGGTTATGCTGGGCTGGTCTACGGGTTCGTTAGTTCATAAAACAGGAAAGTATACAATAACCGATGTGAGTCAGGATGAGGTTTTAGATTATATAAATAATTCTAATGATTGGGCATTTGATGATCCGGCATACACGAATTACTTGGATTCATTGAGCTTACAAAACTGGGAAGATGGCGAAGTATATGTTCAAAACAGGGGTATTGAAAGCAATAATTATTATTTAATTCAATTTGTGGAAAAAACTGACAACTCCTACACGTTTAACTATGCAAAAGCAACAGATAACCAAAATGTTCAAACATATACAATTACCCGAAGTGATGGATTAAGCTATATTCATTTTTCTTTTGATGATAATGCAATAGTAACTGTTGAACCACGAAATGTTGGCTGGGATATGGTTTTTACCCCTTATTTGGGCTGGTGGGAAACACTTACTCCTGGTGAATATTCGCCATATACACAAAGTGGAATTTTGATTAATTATGAGAGTGGAGTTGAAGTTGTACGGATATTTGATGAAGATATTGATTTTGAAGACATTGATGAAAGCTACATTGCAACAAGTGAGTTTACAGATTGGAAAGGTGTCATTGGGTCAAACTGGAAACTGCTGGGTGCCACAGGCTCAGAAAATCTATACAATATGGATCCGGATAAAAAATACATATTAAAAAAGTACGATATTCAAACAGGCATATTTAAATATTTTAAGCTTAGGATAATTGATTATAAGCTTGCCGGCGAAGATCATCACCCCACAGTGGAATTTAAATTCCTTGCTAATGAATAGAAATTAATGGTAATTATATAGAATGAGTATATAAAAGTAAAACTTTGCCAAAGTTTTTATTTAGTCTCTGCAAGAAAACGCCAAATACTACGTTATTCTCGTCTTAATTGTCAGTCATTTACAAAGGTAAACTCCTGAAAATTAACACTTCAAAAGCCTTGTCTTTGACATTTTCTTACCAGAGACATAGAAAATGCATAGTTTTCGTGCTGACACTATTTATAAGTATAATGTTATACTTTAAAAAGAAAAGAACTTTGGCAAACTTTTTAATAATAATTATAAGTAAGTAAATGAAGAAAAAATTTAAAAACGATTTGAATCAAAAATTCAGTAGAGGAACAATTTGGACACACTGGCTTACTGTTTTATTAATTCTTGTGTTAATCCTTTCAAGTTTAAAGATTGCTGGTTTTGAATCTATGGAAAGAATGACAATAATAACGATACATCTCCTATTAGGTAGTTCAGTCTTTTTTTTTACAATTGTTCGGAGTATTTTACTTTTTAAAAACAAACAACCTGAGCATTTAAAAACAGGATCAAGGTTTATTGACAAACTAGTTGTTTGGAACCATTATTCATTTTATTTGTTACTCTTTACAATTTCAATTATGGGGATTGTTGTTATGTTTACGGGAAACTATATTGAAGGTATAAGTAGTGGAAACATTGAGAATATAGTGTCCCCAAAAGAAATAGCTTTATTGAAATATCACGTATTAATAACACTTTTGGTAGTATTTCTTGTCGTAATTCACGTAATTGGAGTAATCAAACACTATGTTTTCACCAAAGAAAATACATTAAAAAGAATTTTATAAACTAAATATTAAATAACAATGCAAAAATTAAATATTTTTCTGATTATTTTATTAGCAGGATTAATTTCTTGTCAAAACAATCCGGTTCAAAACGAATTAGTAGTTGTTGCCGGTACCGGTAATCTGGGATTTAAAGATGGTGTCAATTCCGAATTGTTTAAACCAATCCGCTTTAGCACCTACAAAAATAACTCAATACTATTTGCCGATATTAATAACCATGCGATAAGAATTGTTAGCGAAAATGGGGAAGTAAAAACCATAGCAGGTGGACCGGATAAAAGTGGTTTTGCTGATGGTAACACAGATACAGCAAAATTTAAAAGTCCACATGGTGTAGCTTACAATAAAAAAACCAATAAAATATATGTAGCCAGTGCCAGCAATCATGTAATCAGGGAAATTTCTGAAAATGAAGATGGAACATTTACTGTAGCTACAGTTGCCGGTATTCCTGAAACAGAAGGTTATAAGGATGGCTCAATTGATACAGCCTTATTTAATTCGCCCCATGGTGTTTTGGTTAGGGAAGATGGTGCATTAGTTGTTATTGATATAGGAAATGCTAAATTAAGATTAATAAAAGATGGTATTGTATCAACAATTGCAGGAAAATCAGATACAGATCCATTAAAAGTAGATTTTTATTATCCAATTGATCTTGCCTTTGACGGTAATGATATATTAATAGCTGATGCAGGAAATCATAAAGTTTTCAGGATTAAACCTGGAAAATCTGCAGAAGAAATACAATTAAACGATACCTTGAACACTCCACATGGAATAACAGCAGACAATGAAGGTAATATTTACATTGCAGATATGGGGACAAATCGTATTCTCGCAATTGATAAAGAGGGGGTATTAAGTACCATTATTGATGTTCCTGCAGATTCAACCAATGTTAACAACTTGAAAAAACCGGCGGCTGTTCTATTTGATAATGGATACTTATGGATTGCTGATTTAAATAATCATCAAATCAAGAGGATAAAAATAGATTAAATTTTTAGCTCAGAGTAAAATTTATTGACCCGGTGAGTTTTTAAAACCCACCGGGTTTTTCAATATGTGGTTTTGGGTTAAGAAGTTGTCATTAGTAGCGAAGCGAAGTAATCTCAGAACAACTGACCTAAGCGGATTTAAGATGAGACCTATACGGCTGGTCTCAG
>JAOZNO010000378.1:0-1841 GCA_029933755.1 Bacteroidales bacterium
CGCAAATATAACCCTGTCAGGGGTTTTTAGACTAAGCTCATTAATAGAAAACAAAAAACACAGTTTAAAAAACAACAGGAAGAATTTGAGGAATTGTACAATGAATATTGGCCAAAAATATTATTGGGTATGAATTCAAAAGGCCAAGTCAATTATTTAACTAAAAGTAATGAGCGTTTGGCTGAGGAAAATAGTTGTTTAAAGGGATTACTTATTTAAAATAGATTAATGTTTAATAAAACAAACTAAAATAGTTATATTTGTATAATATATTAAACATTATGGCAAAGAAAAAGATTATACTTTTACCTAAAACCAAACGAATATTGCAAACGGTTGGTGAAAATATCAAATTAGCCAGGCTTCGAAGGAAGTTAAGTGCAGAACAGCTTGCAGAAAGAGCAAATATTGCAAGAACAACCCTGCATTCTATTGAGAAAGGTGCAGAAACAGTAAATATTGGTGGCTATCTAATGGTAATGATGATATTGGGGCTCGAAAAGGACTTTTTGTTATTAGCAAAAGATGATAATTTAGGCAGAAAATTACAGGATGCTCAATTACCAAACAGGGAAAGAGCTCCTCGTAAATAAATTTTGATATGGCTTTAGAAAATAAAAATAGAAGAAGAATAAAGGTGTATGCAAATTGGAAACCTTTAACAAAGGCTGAGTTAATGGGCACCTTATTCTCAGAGAGGATTAGAGGAAAAGAAATATTTTCTTTTGAATACACAAAAGACTGGTTAAAATCAGGAAGTGCACAAAACCTTGATCCTGATTTGCAATTTTATGAAGGTGTACAATATCTTTCAAACGAAAAATCGAATTTTGGTTTATTCCTGGATTCCTCGCCTGACAGATGGGGAAGATTATTAATGAAACGACGAGAGGCCGCTTATGCAAGAATAGAGGAAAGAGTAGAAAAAAAATTGTTTGAAACAGATTTTCTTCTAGGGGTTTATGATGAACACAGGATGGGTGCAATTCGTTTTAAGGAAGACGAAACTGATCTGTTTTTAAATGATAATACCTCCCTTGCTTCTCCTCCATGGACTTCTTTAAAAGAACTGGAGGAAATAAGTCTAAAGCTTGAGGATAAAAATGCTGTTGATAATCCCGAGTATATGAAATGGTTAAATATGCTTGTGCATCCGGGTTCGTCTTTAGGTGGTGCCAGGCCAAAAGCCAGTGTTATTGACAATAACAACCATTTATGGATTGCCAAGTTCCCAAGTAAAATGGATACCATCAATACAGGAGGGTGGGAAATGTTGGCAAATCAATTGGCAAAAAAAGCCAAGCTAAATATATCCCATGGTATGATTGAAAAATTCACCAGCAATTATTATACTTACTTAACGAAAAGGTTTGACAGAACAAATAAGGGTGAACGGATACATTTTGCTTCGGCAATGACCTTATTAGGCTACAGTGATGGTGATGATTTTCTGGAAGGGGTCAGTTATCTTGAACTTGCTGAATTTATTATAAGAAATGGGGCTAATGTAAATCAAGATTTGGAAGAGCTATGGCGAAGAATCGTTTTTTCAATTGCAATTTCCAATACCGATGATCATTTAAGGAATCATGGTTTTATATTAACAAAAACAGGATGGAAGCTTTCTCCAGCCTTCGATATAAACCCCATTGCTGAAGGTCAGGGATTAAAGCTAAACATATCAGAAAATGATAATTCACTCGAATTTGACTTGGCTCTTGATGTGATTAAATACTTCAGGATTAAAGAAAAAAAAGCAATTGATATTATGACGGATATAAAAGAGGCTGTAAAACCCTGGAGAAAAATTGCAGACTCTCTACACTTGTCAAGAAACGAAC
>JAOZNO010000378.1:1851-4685 GCA_029933755.1 Bacteroidales bacterium
AATTAAATATTCACTTTTTTTGCTCTTGTCTGTCACGTCCTTTAATTACGTCTAATCTAATCCAAGCTATAAAAAACACCCAATTACAAAAAGAAAATGGCCTTTTACCCAACAGACAGACACCTTTGGAAAAGAATCGTAAAAAGTTTGAAGCATCATACAATAAATACTAGCCAAAAATATTATTGGGTATGAATTCAGAAGGTCAAGTCAAGTATTTAACTAAAAATAATGAGCTTTTGGCTGAGGAAAATAGTCGTTTAAAGGGATTACTTATTAAAAATGAGATTGATTCGATATCAACGAAATAGAGTTTGGGTTTTGTCACAAAAAACTTTGCACCAATGGTGCAAAGTTGGTTTGTTTCCAAAAAAAGAGTATTAATTGTTCGTAAGCTCCCAATATCCACGAGTACCTCCTATTCTTTTCAATACCACTTTCTTTTTTAAAGCAGCAATGTGTTTTAATTAAACTTTCTTATTTATTTTCAATGCTTTATACCAATAAAAAAAAGCTTCTGGATTGGTTTTCTTTAACTTATTAAATTTAGTATAAATATAATCTGTAATTATCAGTTCTTTAATTTCATCTGGATTATTATATCGTTCTCTTAAAGGAGTACTTTCCTGAAATAACAAATAACATAAGTAGGCAGTTTTTGAAGCACACACAATGGCGTTTTCAATAATAAAAGTGTCAGCAATAAAATTTCTTATATTGGCAATACCTTTTTTAAAAGTTTTGAAATTAAGGTTGCTATCATCCCTGAAAGTAATTATCTTACACGCCATAATAGTATCATTTAACACATCTTCCCATGATATGTCAAAAGCCCTAAATTTTATTTCTTCTTCAACCACTTTCATATATGAACTTTTTACAACTTGAAAATTTTCAGCCTTATCAAATAAAAAAGCAACATCAAAGAGTTGTTTAATCATTTCAACCGGACGATTTTTGGAATACAATATCCCAGTTGTATTTGGTGCAAAAGCAGTTAATTTGTCCCCAAGTATTGCCTCAACCGTAGGCAATTTAACTTTCAGGTAAATATCGTCCATAATCAGGTATTTATGCTTTAAATCCAACTCTATCAATTCGGGATAGGGTGATTTTGCAAACAACACATCAAGTAAAATGGGTTCATTACCAAAACTATTGTTTATGGCACTTTCATAGAAAAACTTATAGTGTACTACCGGGGCATTGATACTACTTTTTTGCCGTTTATCTTCATGCCACGAAATAAAATTACTATTGCCTATAATATCGGGAAAACTCTTTTCTAAACTAGATTTACTCATACTTGTAATAATATCAATATCAATTGATAATCGCCTAAAATCATCACTAAGCAGCAATAAAGCTGTTCCACCTTTAAAAATCAACTGCACATTATTTTTCAGTAAATATTCGAGCAAAGAAAATGCTCTTATTACTTTCTCAGTTAGCTTGAGGTCAAGTTTCTTAGATTGTAAATTTGCAATAGATGAGATATGTGATTTCTTAAACGTTGCGTCTTTTATCATACTGTTTAAAAATTTATCAAATTATATTGTTAAGTGCCGATATATTGCTCATTAGATTTCTTGCTTGCGATTCTCTGTTTCGGCGTTTGGCATACCTAATTAATTTAGACATATTAATATTGTAACGTAAATAAACTTCATTGTATATATATTCCTTTTCGTCTTGTTGAGCTGCATACAAGTCAACATCGCTTAAAATATCTACAAGTATTTTTTCAAGTTCAGGTATCTTAATACCATCAATTGTTTTTAAAGGTGATTGAGATGTAAGTGTTTTAATAATAATACTATCAAAATCAGAAATATACAATTCATATATTTCTGCATTGGGGTTTAAATATACATGTTTATTAATTTCGGAAATTTTGCGAAAAACTGACTCAACCGCATCTTTTTCTATTTCTACAATTAATCTATGTCTAACTTGTTGGTGTATCATAAAACTATTTAGCCATGATGTTTCCGATACACAAAACTCAATAAAAGGGAATGCCTTTTGAACTTTTTTGTACAACTTAATCAATTTGGCAGAAATATCAGGCCTAAACACTAACTTATCACTTAAAGAGTATATCCCCCTCCCAACTCTGTTAATGACAGACTCTTTATATAATTGATGGATATACCAGGAAATTGTAGCATCAGTAATATTAGGAAGCTGCTTCCTAAAAAACAGATTTAGTTCCCTCACTGCTATTTTATCACTATTCTTAAACTCATTTTGGACTTTGTCAATAATGTTTTTATCCATTTATTAGCATTTACAATTCAAAATATTGTCAAATATATGCACTTTTTGTCAATATTTTGAATTATTATTACTTTATTATAATATTCAAAGCAAATTAGCTATTCTTTTGTTTGCCTCATCCATCATATCATTCTCAAAACTATCAAGATAAACCTGTGTAATATGCTCAGTTGCATGCCCCAGACCTTCTGAAATTACAGAAGTTGATATTCCATCTTTTTTCGCAATGGTTGCCCATGAATGACGTGCCACATCATCGTTAACGAAATGAACAATTTGTAAGTTCGCCAATTTTATTCAGTTTTTTATTGGTTAACCGCATCGCATTTTTGTATTCCCTAAATTCATTCTCTTCATGTTGTATTGAAGGAAAAATAAAACTATCCGGTTTTGGCCTATCAACACATCTTTCAATTACGCTAATAGCCTGAACAACAGCATATTACCATATTCAGACAAGCAATAAAACAATATAAGTTTGTTTTTTTCAAAAACATAGAAAAACGCCAACTCATGGGATTAATTGAGTTGACGTTTCAAAATATTGAATTAGT
>JAOZNO010000379.1 GCA_029933755.1 Bacteroidales bacterium
ACCAATAGAGAAAAAAGGCTATTACTTCAAAAAAATGAACTAGTACGAAAAGTAGAAGATTTAACAAATAGAAATGAAACAAAGGGTAAAGATTTAAATGATAAGTTAAAATATCTTGATACTCATCATGCATTAGATATTTTTGTAAAACTTACAAATAAATTGTCTGACCTTACAAATAAAAAAGAAAACATTACAAAATACCATGAACTTATAGAAGAATATCGAAATGAAAAATTAAAAATTGAAGGAGATTTTTTGAATGCAACAAAGGAAACAAATACCTACCTTATTGAAGCAGAAGAAGTTTTAAAATCTGTAATGTTATTTTTCAGAGAATTGTCCAAACGGTTTTATCCAAAAGCAGCTGCAGGAATAACTGTTTATAATAATGATGGAGACAATCAGATTCGTTATAATATTGATGCAAAAATAGAAGCGGATGCCTCTGATGGAATTAATAATGTTAAAATATTTAATTATGATTTAACAATATTGCTAAAAGGATTTGCACATAAAATAAATTTTATACTACATGACAGCAGACTTTTAGATGGTATAGACCCAAGACAAAAAGCTGAGTTATTTCTAATTTTAAATGACTTAATAAAACCAAATGGGAAACAATATATTTTGACTTTAAATCAAAATCAGCTTGATGATACGAAAAAATACTTAAAACCTGAAGAATATAAATCAATAATAGAAAACAATATTATTCTACAATTAAAAGATGACTCACCAGAAGAAAAATTATTAGGTATTCAAATTGACATGCATTACTAGAAATCAGTAATTTTTTTTGATGTTCCACTGATTTCAAAAGTATATTTTCCATCAATAAAAAAATCACCTTTTCGGGATAACTTAATTCTATATTTTGTTAATCAAATTAACAAAATAATGCTTAATTTGTTGTTTTTTCAAACAAAATCTTAAAATATTTAGTAGAATTTACATTTTGATAAGCTCGTAATCCTATATTATATTTGTGCAGATTTATAAAAACTACATAAAATGATAATTTTAGATAAACCATACGTTTCTGATTTTTTAATAGAAACCATAAAAAAATACAAAATACCTGTACTAAAAACGAACTTTTCAGAAGAATTACTAGATAAAAACAAGGAGCTTCTTGTTAATAAAGAAGATGCTATATTACATTTTAAGAACAATCCAAAGGCAAAACTCTATACAAATTCTGAAAATTCAATAAGTTGGATTGAGAACAATTTGGAATTTACCGATTTACCTAAAAAAGTTAATATTTTTAAAGATAAATTTCGTTTTCGTGAATTACTAAAACCCCTATATCCTAATTATTTTTTCAAAAGTATTCATCTTGATGAATTGGAGGATACAGATATTTCAAATTTCCCCTTACCTTTTATTTTAAAACCTTCTATAGGCTTTTTTAGCTTGGGAATTTACAAAGTTGATGCATACAAAGATTGGGATAAAGCAGTATATGATATAAAAAAGGAGATGATTGAAATTGAAGGAATGTACCCAAAGGAAGTTTTGAATACTTCAAAATTTATTGTAGAGCAGTGTATAAAAGGGGAGGAGTATGCACTTGATTGTTATTATGACAATGATGGTAAACCGGTAATACTAAATATATTAAAGCATTTATTTGCATCTGAAAGTGATACAGGTGATCGGATTTACTTTACTTCTGCTAAGATTATTAAAGAACAGCTAAAACCCGTTGAAGACTTTCTATTAGAAATAGCAAAACTTACTAAGATAGAAAATTTTCCGTTGCATATTGAAATAAGAATTGATAATGGAAAGATACAGCCAATAGAATTTAACCCTTTGCGTTTTGGTGGTTGGTGTAGTACAGCTGATTTAACAGCATATGCATGGAATTTAAATTCGTATGATTATTTTCTATCCGGAAAGAGGCCGAATTGGGAACAAATTTTGAAAAAAGATAAAGGCAACGCTTACAATTTGATTGTACTGGATAATAACAGTGGTATTGAAGGAAAAGGAATAAAATATTTTGATTACGATAAGCTGTTAAAAGCTTTTACAAAACCGCTTGAATTACGAAAAACAGATTATAAAAAATTTCCTGTTTTTGCTTTTCTATTTGCCGAAACTGCTGATGAAAACGCAGAAGAATTGAAAAACATATTAAAATCTAATTTAAAAGAGTTTATCAGCTAATTTTTAGAAAAAGATATAGTTAATTATAAAAATCAAACACTTATTCAGAAATTTTTTCTAATTTTGTTTCGTAATAATACGAAATGATAGAATTTAAGAAAATAGAAGCTTATACAAAAGAACAAGAACAGACAGCAAGGTTTGCCAAGGCTCTTTCGCACCCGGTTCGTGTGTATATACTCGAATTTTTAGCAAAAAAAGCATGCTGTTTTAGCGGTGATTTGGCTGAATTGCTTCCTATTGCCCGTTCTACCTTATCTCAACATCTTAAGGAATTAAAAAATGCAGGTTTAATACAAGGAAATGTTGAATATCCTAAAATAAGGTACTGTTTAAACAAAGAGAATTGGGAAAAGGCAAAAAGCTTATTTACGCATTTTTTTAAAGAATAAAATTTTTTGCAAACTCTTTTCGTATTATTACGAAATACGAAACATATTTAAAATATATAAAAATGGAAATAAAAGTACTAGGAACAGGTTGCCCAAATTGTATTACCCTTGAAAAAAGAGTACAAAGGGCGGTAAAAGAATCAGGCATCATAGCCAATATAACCAAAATTGAAGACATTGAAAAAATTATGGAATATGATGTTATGTCAACACCGGCACTGGTTATTGACGAGAAAATACTTATAAAAGGACGTGTTCCTTCGGTTGACGAAATAAAAGAATTATTGAATAATAAAGTTATTTCATTTAATAGAAAATAGCATATCAAGTCCAGTATCAGTGTGAAAAATCAATATAAAGCTTAGTGTTGATACGTAACTTGCAAAGTCTTTAAGACTTGGTAAGTTTCAAAAGAACTAGACTTTATGGACACACCATAACTAAAATCAATATTAACCCTAAAAAACAATCAAATGAAGAAACTATTAATTATTTCAGCACTAATTGTATTTTCAATTAGTAGTATGTCCTTTAAATTAACTGATAATCAGGAAAATAAAGACAATGAAAAACATCTGTTGGGTATAAAAAAGCTAGAGGTTTATTATTTTCACAATGTCCGAAGGTGTGCTACTTGCCAAGCTGTGGAGGATGTAACAAAAAAATCACTTAAAGAACTGTACCCGGAAATGATCACAGCAGGGCAAATTGTTTTCCTGTCAGTGGATATTGAAGATGATAGTAATAAATCACTTGTTAAAAAGTATCAGGTATCGGGTCAAACACTATTGTTTGTTTCAAATTCAAAAAAAGTGAACCTTACCAATGATGCATTTATGTATGCACGCAACAATCCTGATAAACTAAAATCAAAAATTAAGAAAACAGTTGATAAAATTATGAATTAGAAGAATGGATATTTTACAATCATTATTAGAAAATTCTCAAGTCCCATTATTATCAGCTTTTATTTTGGGACTTATGACTGCGGTAAGCCCCTGCCCTTTAGCTACAAATATAACCGCTATTGCCTACGTAAGTAAGAATATTGAAAACAGAAAGACCGTTTTTATAAATGGACTGATATATACTTTAGGCCGGGCAATTACTTATACCGCCATAGGACTTTTGTTTTATTTTGGTGCAAGCCAGTTTCATATTTCAGGATTTGTTCAGGAATGGGGAGAAAAACTTTTAGGGCCAATTTTAATAATAGTAGGTGTTATAATGCTCGATCTAATTAAAATTAAGTTTCCGGGCTTAAACGGTTTAAATGAAAAAATAAGTAAGAAAAGCCGATCTGGTAGGTGGTATGTTTTACTATTGGGAATTGTATTTGCTTTGGCTTTTTGCCCATATAGTGGGGTATTGTATTTTGGAATGTTAATACCCATGACTATTTCAAGTGCTTCGGGATTGTATTTGCCTATAATCTTTGCTATTGCCACAGGTTTACCCGTTATTATTTTTGCATGGATTATTGCATTTACTGTTGGTGGGCTAGGAACTATTTACAATAAAATTAAAATATTTGAAATTTGGTTTAGGCGGGTTGTAGCCGTTATTTTTATTGGTGTGGGATTTTATTATTTATCTATATTTTTATTTTAAAAAATGAAAATAAACTTGTATAGAAAAAACGTTTATCGTAATTTTACGATTAATTATGAATAAAGAAATAAAAATAGAAGAATTAGCTAGATTTGCAAAAGCTCTTGGACATCCAACTCGTGTTGAAATTCTGAATTTATTAGATAATCAATCATGCTGTTTTACAGGCGATTTAGTTGATATTTTGCCTATTGCACAATCAACAATTTCGCAGCATTTGAAAGAATTAAAAAATGCGGGACTAATTCAAGGTGAAGTAAATCCGCCAAAAATTAAGTATTGTGTAAACCAAGAAAATTGTCCTTCGTTTAATGGTTTTTTACTTTCTTTTAAATATTTTCTAAAGTCTATTTTCATTTTATGTCTGTTTTTAAACTATGCTTTTTTTATGCCCTGGAAGTGCTGGCATTTCTTGACCTTTCTTCATTATTGCATCTTCCACTTTTTCTTCGGCATCATCTGTATCGCGTGGCAGTGGCTCATACAGGCCTTGTACGCC
>JAOZNO010000380.1 GCA_029933755.1 Bacteroidales bacterium
GTGATGAAGTGGAGTACCTAGTAGAAAAGAAAATTAGTATTCCAGCTAATTTTGAGGGGATGGAGGGGCCTGAATCCTTAAATGTAGCAATTGCTTCAGCTATAATTGTTTCTGAGATAAGTAGAACAGCTCTCTGAGCTGTTTTTTTAATGCACAGCTCGGAGAGCTGTTCTACACAGACTGCACAAAGAACGTCACAGCTAGTGATAGCGTGGTAGTCCACAATAATTAAGCTATGCTGCCAATTTTACGTCATATTAATAGCATAGCGAACATTAGGGGATTGCTTCTGGCTTCGCCATCGCAATGACGAGCGTTGAATAAACGGACTTTACACTGACGGGTTAACCCGTCAGTTATGCTATTTATCAAAGTGCAGCAAATATTACTTTTTTATTAAAAAACTTGCCTGTTCGGCACATAATTCACCGTCAACGGCTGATGAAACAATACCACCGGCAAAACCAGCACCTTCGCCACAGGGGAAAAGGTTTGTTATTTGTGGATGATGAAGTTTTTCTTTGTCACGAGGAATACGAACAGGCGATGATGTTCGGGATTCCACACCTAAAACAACCGCTTCATTAGTTAAATACCCATACATTTTTTTACCAAATTGTTTAAAACCTTGTTGCAGTCTGGAGCCAATTTGTTCAGGTAGCCAAAAGTGGAGTGGGGAAGAGGCAATTCCCGGGTGATAAGATGTTTCAGGCAGGCTTGCTGATAATCTATTGTTTACAAAATCATGCAGCCTTTGTGCTGGAGCTGTTTGACCTGTTCCTCCGTTTAAAAATGCCATTTTTTCAAGATTTTCTTGATATTTTAATAAGGCAAGTTTGCCATATTGTTTATATTCAATTGCATCTTCTGGTCTGATTTCAACTACCATACCCGAATTTGCAAATTTGGAGTTTCTACTGGAAGGCGACATACCATTAACAACTATCTGGCCTGGCTCTGTTGCTGATGGTACAATAAAACCGCCCGGACACATGCAAAAAGAATATACGCCACGGCCATTAATCTGGTTAACAAGACTATAGGATGCTGCCGGAAGGTATTCACTTCGTATATCGCAATGATATTGAATAGAATCAATTAAATCTTGTGGATGTTCCACCCGAACACCCATTGCAAATGATTTTTCTTCCAATTCAATTCCTTTTTTATCAAGTAAATAATATATATCCCTGGCAGAGTGCCCGGTAGCCAAAATTATGGCACGAACATCTATTTTATCACCTTTATTTGTAATAAGGCTTTGAACTTTATCATCTTTAATGATTAAATCTGTAAGTTTTGTATCAAAATGTATTTCACCACCGGCATCGAGTATTGTTTGGCGGATATTTTTGATGATACCGGGTAGCTTATTAGTTCCAATGTGTGGATGTGCTTCAACCAAAATGTTTTCATCAGCACCATGATATTTTAAAAGCTCAAGAATTCGTTTAACACTTCCTCGTTTTTTTGAGCGGGTATAAAGCTTACCATCAGAAAAAGTTCCGGCACCACCTTCACCAAAACAGTAGTTTGAATCAGGGTTTACAATATGCTCTCTACTTAATAAAGCAATATCCTTTCGCCTTTCCTGAATTTCTTTGCCACGTTCTAATATTATTGGTTTATAACCCAATTCAATGGCTTTTAATCCTGCGAATAAACCGGCAGGTCCTGAACCTATTATTACAATTTCTGCTTTGTGTTCTACATTTTCATATCGTGGATTAAACTCCTCTGGTTTTGGAGCAGTTTCATCAATAACAACAAACAATTCAACTACCATTTTTACATGGTGTGAGCGTGCATCAATTGATTTTTTTATAATCTTAAAATAAGTAATTCGTTCTACTTTAACTTTTAGGTTTTCAGCTATATGTTTTTTATATTCAGTTTCCTGAGCTGCTTGTTTTGGTGTAAGTGTAAGTTGTATGTTTTTTTGCATGTATACTTTAAATTGTTAAATGGTTATATTGTTAAACGGGAAAAATGCTGCTATTAAAACAAAAAAGTACACTGACAAAATTAATTGTATATTTACTTTTTGATAACTTGCTAACTACTAAGGATTTGTCCTAGTGTGTAAGCAACATTAAATAGCACTTAGTGCTTATTAGCCTTCAAAATGAAAAGAAAGCATGAACATCCTGGAATTCATTTTTTTTATGGTGCTGGTATATTCAGTGTTATCTCTAACTAATACATCCATTACACCTACACCATATTTTATTTCGGTTGAAAGTTTAAAATAGAGTAGGTAAAAATCAATACCAAAGCCAAGTTCATAATAAACATCGAAGTTGCTAAGTTTTATCTTTGGCATTTCTGCCGGATTAATTTTTTTTCTTGCTGCCAGGTCAATTTTAGGATTTATCCCGGTAACCAAATATGGACTATAGTTATTAATTCTTGCTGATTTATATTTTAATAGTAAAGGGAATTCAATAAAAGTTGATGCAATTTTCATTGTGGTAGGTGACAATTGTATGTTTGCTACAGTTGTATCATCAACAGTCCAGTATGTTAAATCTCTTTGTCCAAATGATAAATTAATTAGCATTCTTAAATCCAAATACTCACTTAATCTGAAATTTGAAACCGGCCCAATATGAAAGCCTACTGTAGGTTGATTTTCTATGGCATAAATGTTATTATTTATAGAATTATCCAGAAAATTGTCTGCTTTTTGGATATTAAAATCCATCGCATTTAAGCCTATTGTAAAACCAAAATGCACTCTTTTATGGTCGTAGTTAGGTAAATTCTTTGGTGATGAGCGTTGAGCATAAAGTGAAATTGACCCAAACAGAAATATAATTAATAAAAATCTCCTCATTTATTGTATTTACAACTATAACTGTAATATCTGAAAAAAATTACATTTAGAATGCAAAATTCAAGCCTTAGTTTATTTTTCTGCTACGTAAATGGATGCAATTCCAAATGACAATCGGTTTTCTTTTACATTATGAAAACCGACATCTTTTAATTTTTCAAGAAACGCAGTTCCTTCAGGGAAGGCATTTACAGATTGTGGCAGATAGGTATATGCTGAATTGTCTTTTGAAAAAAGTTTTCCAATAAAAGGTAAAATATTTGTAAAATACATATTGTACACTTGTTTTATCGGGAATTTATTTGGTTTTGAAAATTCAAGAACAATAAAGACTGATCCGGGTTTTAAAACCCGATGTATTTCAGACAGTCCTTTTTGAAGGTTTTCGAAATTTCGCACACCAAAAGCAACAATTGCGGCATCAAAACTATGATTAGGAAATTGAATGTTTTCAGAATCGCCTTCCAGTAGTTCAATAATATCTTCTACACCTCTTTTCTTAATTTTCTGTTTTCCAATTTCTAACATTCCTGTAGAAATATCAATACCTGTTATTTTTTTTGGCTTTAGTTTTAAAGCAGTAATAGCCAAGTCACCAGTGCCAGTGGCAACATCAAGAATGATTTTTGGTTGATGCTTTTTTAATATGGAAACAACTTTATTTCGCCATAGCTTATCAATACCCATAGATAGAAAATGATTTAAAAAATCATACTTTTTTGCAATATTATTAAACATTGTGGCTACCTGATTTTTTTTAGAATCAGTGGAGTTTTTATATGGAATTACTTTTTCGCTCATGAGATAAAATTAATTTTGGCAAAAGTGCTAATAAAAATTAAAATGACAATGATTAATTTTAGACATTACATTTATTTTTATAGATTCGGGATCTGATTATCTAATAAAAAAATAGAAAGATGAATAAAATAGCACTAATTACAGGAGCAACATCTGGTATTGGTAAAGCCATTGCGGTACAACTTGCTGAACAAAATTATAATTTAATTATTACAGGTCGTCGTAAAGAAAGACTTGAAAACCTGGTGACTGAAATTAAGGATAAATTTAATTGTAAGATAAAAACTTTAAATTTTGATATCAGAAATAAACAAGAAGTTGATGAGGCCATTGATAGTTTGGGAAAATATTGGAAAAATATTGATGTTTTGGTAAATAATGCCGGACTTGCTGCCGGTGCTGAACCTATACATGATGGATTAGTGGATGACTGGGAGCGAATGATTGATACAAACATTAAGGGTTTACTTTATATCTCGAAAAAAGTTATGCCTTTAATGATTGAACGTAAAACCGGACATATTGTAAATATTGGTTCAGTTGCTGGCAAGCAGGTTTATGCTAATGGAAATGTGTATTGTGGTACAAAACAGGCTGTTGATGCTATAACACAAGGTATGCGGATTGATTTATTACCATATAATATTAAAGTAACACAAATTGCCCCGGGTGCGGTCGAAACTGAATTTTCAGTTGTCCGTTTTCATGGTGATAAAGATAAAGCAAAGCAAGTTTATAAAGGATTTGAGCCACTTTATGCTAATGATATTGCTGAGGCGGTGATTTTTGCTGTTACCCGTCCGGCTCATGTAAATATTAACGATATGCTTATTATGCCAACGGCACAGGCTAGCCCTTATTATTTGGAGAGGGAGAATGAATAATTTTTGAGTTTATCCATTTTAATGAATTCTGCAAATTAATTTTTCGTATTTATACAAATTCGGCAAGTTTAATTTATGTATTAATAATTTAATGTCGTTTAGTTAAGCCACTGACAGGGTTTGGAACCTCTGTCAGGGCAGTCATAAAACT
>JAOZNO010000381.1 GCA_029933755.1 Bacteroidales bacterium
GCTGGTTTCAATAAATTATAATTATATTGCTGTTATTTATTTAGAAAAAACCTCGTAGGCTTACATCTTAATTTTACGAAATTAAGATTTCAATTGATAATTTAAAAGTTCTTTCCAAAAATAATTATATTCGTAAATAAAAATATTAAGATTCTTAAAAATGGATAAAAATTTTGATTATGATTACGTAATAATAGGTTCTGGTTTTGGTGGTTCTGTATCAGCACTCAGACTATCAGAAAAAGGCTATAAGGTATTGGTTATTGAAAAAGGCAGGTGGTTTAAGGACAATGATTTACCAAAAACCAATTGGAATTTACGAAAATGGCTTTGGTTTCCCAAAATATTTTTTTTTGGTATTCAGAATGTCGCATTTTTTAAACATGCCACTATCCTTAATGGAATTGGTGTTGGTGGTGGATCGCTTGTTTATGCCAACACACTTCCTAAACCGAAAACACCATTTTTCAATCATGGTTCATGGGCAAAATTGGCTGATTGGGAAAGCGAGTTGGAACCTTTTTATGAAACAGCATGGAAGATGTTAGGAGCTGTTGAAAACCCATATTTAGGTGAAAGTGATAAGCAATTTCAAAAACTGGCTAAAGATATTGGCAAGGAAAATAGTTTTTATCCCACAAAAGTATCTATTTACTTTGGTGAGAAAGATGTTACAGTAACAGACCCTTATTTTAAAGGTGAAGGCCCTGATCGTACGGGATGTGTTTTATGCGGTTCGTGCATGACAGGGTGCAGACATAATGCAAAAAACACCCTGGATAAAAACTATTTGCATCTGGCGCAAAAAAAAGGTGCAAAAATAATTTCAGAACATGAAGTTATTGATGTACTACCCATTAACAAAGAGGATGGTTCTGAAGGATATACCTTAACATTTAAAAAAACAGCTTCACTGTTTGGAAAAAAACAATCAATAAAAACGAAAGGTGTAATTTTTTCTGGTGGTGTTTTAGGTACAATCCCATTATTGTTAAAATTAAAAAGGGCTTCTTTACCTAACATAAGTGCTCGACTTGGCGAAATGGTACGTACAAATAACGAAGCATTAATAATGAATGTAAGTCTTGACAAGGATAAAGATATGTCAGACGGAATTGCGATTGGTTCAATGATAGAATTAGATGAAAACAGCCATATTGAACCTGTTCGTTATGGAAATGGCAGTGGTTTTTGGCGGGCAAGTGCTTTTCCTATGGTAAGTGAAAAAAACTGGTTTAAGCGAATGATTAAATTACTTATTTTACCATTTACTGATCCTATCAAATGGTTAAAAGTCTTTTTTGTCAAAGATTTTGCAAAAAGCACATCAGTTATTTTATTTATGCAGCATCTGGATAGCACCCTAAAGCTAAAAAAGGGTTTGTTGGGCATGAAATCTGAAATAGTTAAAGGCGAGACACCATCGGCCTTTATACCTGAGGCACATGATATTGCAAAAAAATACAGTAAACAAATTAATGGAAAATCACTTGTATTATCCTTAGAAACGATATTAGGAACACCTTCAACTGCGCATATTTTAGGTGGTGCTGTTATGGGTGAAAATACTGAACAGGGAGTTATAGATAAAAACAACAAGGTTTTTGCTTACGAAAATATGTTTGTTTGCGATGGATCATTCATATCGGCTAATCCCGGTGTTAACCCTGCATTAAGTATCACAGCAATTGCAGAGCGAGCAATGAGTAAAATACCTAAAAAGTCAGAAGCCTGAAGTCAGAAGTTGTAATCACTTTTAGGTTTTATCTCTGACTAATCAGTTCTACGTATTCAGTCTTCAGAAGTTGCATACTGTCTACTGTGAACTGAATACTATGATTATTAAACTTAGGCATTTTTAATGAATCAAAACAGATTCTTAATCACCTATTTCACCGCATCGCCAAAGCTTGCACGAAGTTTTATGGCAGTTAGTACTTTTTTTGTATATAAAGGAAAATCTGCATTCATCATCCAGCTGTAATAACCTGGTTGCTGTTGAAACACTTCTTCTACTGTCTTTCCTTTATTTTTTCCGAAATTGAAGCTTTCTTTACCTTTATCGTTAAATACTATCATACCTGCAAAATCAGCAGTTTTCTTTTGTGATGAGTATTTAGCAATCTGGCTCACATCGTTTTTTAAGTCATCATAGCGTTCAATTTGTGCTTTTAACACTTCATAGGTAGCAAATACATCAGCCTCAGCTGAATGTGCATTTTCTAATTTTTTACCGCAATAAAACTTATAGGCCGCACCAAGTGTTCTGGGTTCTTGCTTAAAGAAAATCACCTGACCATCAACGAGTTTACGCTTTTTTACATCAAAATCAAAATCAACTCTCAGAAATTCTTCAATTAATAAAGGAACATCAAATTTGTTTGAGTTATAACCTGCTAAATCACTATTTTCAAAGAAATCACTAATCTCCTTTGCCAATTCTGCAAAAGTGGGTTTATCCCTTATGTCCTTATCGTAAATTCCATGAATTTTTGATGTCTTTTCGGGGATTGGAATTGTTGGATTTACAAGCCAAGTTTTAGAATGTTCAATACCATCAGGCATTACCTTTAATATGGATATTTCAACAATTCGGTCTTTAGAAACATTTATTCCTGTAGTTTCAAGATCAAAAAAAGCAAGAGGTTTGGTCAGATTTAATTGCATTTTAGCTAGTTATATTTTTGCTTGAATTATTTACGAACAAAAGTACCAATTAATGAATAATAAAAATCAAAATACTCAATTAATTTACTGATAAATTTCAATCCGGCTCCAGAAAAATATTAATTTTTCTTTTTTTATTACGATAATGATTTTCCTTAATGGTAAATTTCTTTTTTACAGGCTTAAATGTATCTGCCTCAATTTCTAAATAATAAGTTCCAGGCCCTAAAGCTAAAATAAAAGTATTCCTCTTTCTATTAAATGCATAGATACCAAATAACTCATCATCTTTGTACACCGATATAGATATTGGATTGTCAAACTTATTAAATGGTATTTGATTATTAAAATTCTTGACAAAAACATTTCCTGTAACAATCAGATAATCAGCTTCACGATCTAAAAAAACAGCTTTGTATATATCAAAACTTCCTTTCCCCTTTTTCATTATTGATGAAATATAGGCATATCTAGGACTCTCCGTAAAGCTTATTGTTTTATTATCATAAGTATTATTAATCGGATAGCCCAAATTTGCAGGACTATTCCATTCATTTTGCTCAAGGTTCCAACTGGTATAAAAAAGATCATATCCACCTATTGAACCATGTCCTTTGGATGCAAAATAGAGTAAGGAACTGTTAGGATCAATGTTTGGATAATTTTCATCAGCAGCAGTATTAATATTAACACCCATATTTATAGGTGTTCCCCACTCACCACCCGGAATTTTTAATGAATAGTATAAATCAAAGCCGCCATATCCTCCTGAATGGTTACTTGCAAAAAACAAAGTATCACCAGATTTAGAATAACAAGCTCCCTCCTCTTTATAGGTTGAGTTTATTTTTGCCCCCATATTATCAAGCTCACGATACAATCCATTTATGCGCATACTCTTATTTATATCCTCAAATCCACTATACTGATTATAATGAACAAATAAGCATTGTCCATTAGAGGACAAACCCGCAACAAACTCGTCGTCGATAGTATTTACAAGGTTACCAGCTAATTTTGCTTTATTCCATAAAGTTTGGTTTTTCTTTTTTTTACTTACGTAAATATTGAAGTTCGTTCGTTTTTTTGAGCTATAAACAAGTAAATCTTCATTAAAAGAGACATAGGGATTAATTTCAGCGTATTTGCTGTTTATATTAGAACCCAAATTTATAAGCTGAACATTTCCAGCATCAGCAGCAATTATTTCAGCGTGCTTATATACTTTCATTTCCTCTTTTGCATTTTTTTTTAATTTTCCGCCTTTAACTGTTTCAATATACTCATTTTGCAAATCTATAGCTATACCGAACTGGTCGTTATGGTAATATGATATTGCCAAAGAACGTATATCCGCTGCTTTTATGTTCTTTTCTGTATCCAGAATATATTCTAAATACGGAATTGCTTTGGTTTTTCTATCTTCACTTTCAAGATAATCATAGGCAATACGACGACAAGCCTCAACACTTAGTCCTCTTTTTTTTATGGATAGTATATTCTTGCTAGTTTGTTTGTTTTCGGGCAGCTTAGATTGTGCAAACAACAGTGATGGAAGGTAAACCATTACTATTAAGCAATATACAAAAATTCTATTTGTGAAATAAAGCATTAACCCGTTTTTCAATCAAATATTTATACAAAAAATACAGCTCAGTATTTTGACGAGCAAAATTAGTAATTAATCTTTGCTGAAAAAATATAAATTATAAAATACAGCACCACCTTTACAAATAAGCTGATTTACAGAGTAGTATAAAGTAATTTAATTATCACTTACTATATGAACTATGATTTTATTGTTTTGGATTTTTACACGAAATGACAAAAATGATTGATTGAGTTTTATTTACACAAAAAGAGCCAGGTTATTAACCCGGCTCTTTTTGTGTAAATGAGATATAGATGTTCTACTTAGAGTTAGTCTATAAAGTCCGATTTCTTCGTTGTTGCTCAAAATATAAATCCTCAAATACACTAGTATTCTGTGGTTTAGATT
>JAOZNO010000382.1 GCA_029933755.1 Bacteroidales bacterium
GTTATTTTGATTTTTTCGTGCAGTTTCAATACTTTTTACGAAAATTGAAATCAATTCATTGTTTTCTTTTTTTGCCTTAATTATTTTTTCTTCGACTTTATATAATTTGCAACGATGAATAATTTTTAGGCAAACATAAGTTTCTCTTAATTCTTTTAATATGACTTTCATTTTATGAATAAAATCTTTTCTTGATTCTGCACTTTGTGCTTCTCCATAATTTAATGAAACAGATGTACCAGAACGGACTAATTGTCCTGATAAATGATTTCCTGCTTTTGAATTGGGCATTTTATTTACAATTTCAATTATTAAAACTGAAAAATCAATTAGCCGTTCTTCTAAATCATATTTATTCATACTTTATTAATTTCTAAAATCATTATTCGTTAATCGATATTCGTAATTCATTTTCTGAATTATAAATTTTTTAATGACCAAATCTTCATCATCTATTTTTAAATAATTTCAATAATGGTTTTACATAATCTTTGTCAGTACAAATTTTTGCATGGTCAACACCTACTTTTTTAAAAGTTTCAGTCAATTTTTTTTCAGCATCCAACCAACTATTTCTATATTGATCTCTGATTTTTCTATTCGAAGTATCAACCCAAATATTACGGTTGGTTTCCGCATCACGTAATTTTATTAAACCAACATTGGGTAACTCATTTTCACGTATATCACAAAGCTGAAGAGCAATTATATCATGTTTATAACTTGCAATTTTCAGTGCATCTGAAAAACCTTCATCAATAAAATCTGAAATAATAAATGCAGTAGTTCTTTTTTTCTGAATATTTATCAAATATCTTAAGGCTTCCGAAATATCTGTTCCACGGTTATCAGGTCTTAAATCAATTAATTCCCTGATAATTCTTAGTATATGCTTCCTTCCTTTTTTTGGTGGAATATATTTTTCAATTTTATCACTAAAAAAGATTACCCCAATTTTATCATTATTCTGAATAGCTGAAAAAGAAAGAACAGCCGATAATTCGGTCATTAGTTCACGCTTTAGCATTTTTTGAGTACCAAATTCTTTTGAGTCACTTAAATCAATAAGCAGCATTACCGTTAACTCTCTTTCCTCTTCGAAAATTTTAATATACGGGTGACTAAAACGTGCCGTAACATTCCAATCAATATTACGAACATCATCGCCATATTGATATTCACGAACCTCACTAAAAGCCATACCCCGGCCTTTAAAAGCACTATGATACTCACCGGCAAATATATGATTGCTTAAGCCACGTGTTTTTATTTCAATTTTTCGTACTTTTTTTAAAAGCTCTGAGGTTTCCATTCTTTAAAAGTTTAGTCAACAGTATTCAGTTCTCAGTATGCATACTGAATACTGGATACTGTGAGCTATCGAATTTTTTTAGTAATTTTCTTATTATCAATGATATATGCTGACATAATGTTTTCACTCTCAGCTAATTTATTGACCAGTTCTTTATTGGGTTTATAATTTAAGAAATGCACCCTTGCCCAATGCTTTTTTACTGTAGCATCACTTTCAACAATACATTCTTTTTTTAATTCTTCACCCAGAAAATCATTTAGGAGTACATCCCATTTTCTTTCGTCGCCTTTTATTTCAAATATTAATTTACTCATGATTAATTGATTATTATTTAATGAAAATTTAGCTCATCATATTTAGTATGCATATGTAAAGTTCAATATTTTAGCCTTTGCTCTGTAACTTAACTTGCTCGTAATTTCTATTATTAGACTTACCAGGTTTTAAAAACCTTGCAAGTCACTAATTATGGAACTTCAATTGTATTAAGAATCTCACTAATAATTTCCTCCTGCGTAATGTTTTCTGCTTCTGCTTCGTATGTTAATCCAATACGATGACGTAGTACATCATGACAAATTGCTCGTACATCTTCAGGAATTACGTAGCCACGTCGTTTTATAAATGCATAAGCTTTAGATGCTAAAGCAAGATTTATACTTGCTCTTGGTGATCCTCCAAAACTGATTAAGCCTTTAAATTTTTTAAGGCCGTATTCCTCAGGATATCTTGTTGCAAAAACAATACTTAGGATGTAATTTTCAATTTTTTCATCCATATAAACATCACTTACAACTGCACGAGCCTTGATAATATCTTCGGATGTTAGTACTTTGCTTGCTTTTGGAAAAGATTTTGCCAAATTTTGACGGATGATTAGTTTCTCTTCTTCAATTTTTGGGTAGTTTATGATTACCTTTAACATAAAACGGTCTACCTGGGCTTCGGGTAGGGGATATGTTCCTTCTTGTTCAATTGGGTTTTGAGTTGCCAGTACTAAAAATGGTTCTTCTAGTTTAAATGTTTCAGTTCCAATAGTTATTTGCCTTTCTTGCATAGCCTCAAGTAGTGCACTTTGTACTTTTGCAGGAGATCTGTTTATCTCATCAGCTAAAACAAAGTTTGAAAATATTGGTCCTTTTTTTATAACAAACTCTTCATTTTTTTGACTGTAAATTAAAGTACCAAGTAAATCGGCAGGCAATAAATCCGGAGTAAACTGTATTCTGCTAAATGCGGCATCAGTTGTATCAGCCAATGTATTTATTGCAAGTGTTTTTGCAAGTCCGGGAACTCCTTCAAGTAATATATGTCCTTTAGAAAGTAAGCCAATAAGCAGGCTCTCAATTAAATGTTGTTGGCCTACAATTACCTTATTCATTTCCATGGTAATCAGGTCAATAATTTCACTTTCCTTTTGAATTCGTTCATTTAATTCTCTAATATCAATTGTCTGATTCATAGTAATTTAATAATATTTTATTATTTAGAACTAATATTTATAATTTTTGCATAGCAAATTTATTAATGTGCTTAACAATAGCAAAGCTTTTATAGTTTATTAAACAATATTTAACCTTTTTTAACAGATTATAAAACTGATATCCATAAGCCTATTAATAAGCTTTAATTTAGATGGTTATCCTGAGATGTAATAATAGGGGGCTTAGCCTGATTAATTATGCTATGCATGAACTAACGGTTCATAAATTTATTAGGTGCTTTATTAATTGTCTATCAATCTGCAATTTAAACCAAAATAGCAAAAATATTTTAAAATGATAAATTTACCAAAGGTGCATTTATTCTTTGTCGGACTCTTTGTTGTAAACCTCTTGCAGTCCGCTAGTTAGAGGATAACAAGAGGTTTACTTCGGCTTCCTTTAGATTTGCACAGGCTTGCCTCAATTCCAACAAAGAAAAAGCACATAGCCCCGCTTTAGCGGGGAATTATTCAGCTTAGAAGTTATTTGAAGATTTATACTTTCAGATATTCGCCTTCAGATTTTGCAATTACCACAGCACCACAACTGTCACTCCATACATTAACAGAAGTTCGAAACATATCTAATATCCGGTCAACGGTCAAAATTAGTCCAACTCCTTCAAGCGGAAGACCAACTGCGGTTAGAATAATCGTTATCATAACTAAACCAGCCATCGGAATACCGGCTGCACCAATTGATGCCAAAAGTGCTGTGGCTATTACTATAAACGTTTCAAGCATACTTAGTTCTATACCGTATGCTTGTGCAATAAAAAATACAGCGATTAGCTCGTATAGCGCTGTTCCATCCATATTAATGGTTGCCCCAAGTGGTAATGTGAAACTCGATATTTTATTTGAAACCCCACTGTTTTCTTTAACGCAACTCATTGTTAATGAAAGTGTAGCACCAGATGAAGATGTGGAGAATGCTGTGAGTAGGGCACTCCTCATGGCTTGAAAGTGATTCCATGGATTGGATTTAAATCCAAATTTTAGTATAAGAGGCAATGTAATAACTGCATGAAATGTTAATGCGAGCATTACGGTAAGCATATATGCTCCCATGCTTTTAGCTAGTTGAAGTAACTCTGTTTGTTCAGCAACCACAACAGCTACAATCCCAAATATACCTATTGGTGTAAATTTAATGATAAAATTGGTTAGCTTCATCATTACTTCAAATGAAGAATTAAAAAAGTTGCTTAAAAATAATCTATGCTTATCAGCAACACGTGTAATAAAAAATCCAAATAAAATAGAGAAAAATATAATGGAAAGCATATGACCTTTAGCGAAGGATTCAAAAATATTTGTTGGTACAATGTTCATAAGAGTATCGCTAAAGGGCATTTTTTTCATTCCCAGGCTATCAGTGGCTGCACCTATGCCAATATCTATACCCACACCTGGTTTAATTAGGTTTACAAAAAACAATCCTATTAGTATTGCTAATGTACTTGTTATAAGATAATAAAGCATTGTTTTAGCACCAAGTCGACCCAGATTTTCAGCATTTCCAATATTTGCAACCCCTGATATAATTGATGTTAAAATCAGTGGAACAATAATCATTTTTAATGCACGCATAAATAATTCGCCCATCCATCCAACATAATAAATGTAAGGGTTATATCTAGATTCTTTTAGAATTGATTTTCCGTAGGTGTCAAATACTTCTTCGTCTATATCTTTTTTAAGATCTTTTACAAATTCAGATTGTGTTTTAGCTACCTTATTCTTTTTTACAGCAACATGTTCTATTACTTCGTTCGGAACCTGATTCTCTTTCAGCTTACTAATTGTTTCGTCTGTTATTTTAAAGCTTGTTGGGAATATTATACCAAAAAGAACCCCAAGT
>JAOZNO010000383.1 GCA_029933755.1 Bacteroidales bacterium
CAAGTTCGGGACAGGCAGTTGCAAACCTCTTGCAGTATAAGCATACAGCTTTAAGGTTCGACGCCTCAATTCCAACTAAGAAAAAACGCATAGCCTGCCCCGCCTTAGCGGGGAATTATCCAGGTTAGTGCTTAATTCTTTTTTAAGTTAAAATAAGAAATAAGTTCATTAAGTCTTTTAGCACTATTATCCAGGAAACTAGTTTTTGAATTAATTTCTTCTATAGCACTCGCATTATTTTGCAGCATTTTATTTAACTCCTGTATAGATAGGTTTATTTGTTGAACATTTGTATCCTGTTCAATACCTGCAATTGACACTTCTTTAATTAATTCTGATATTCCGGTTGCTTCCTTAACTATTTCAATAAAATTGCTGTCCGTGTTTTCAGTTATACTAATTACCTTATTTGATACTTCTTCAACTTCTTTTGCTGTAATATCGCTTTTTTCAGCTAATTTTTTTATTTCAGAAGCTACTACAGCAAAACCTTTTCCTGCTTCTCCTGCATGAGCGGCTTCAACAGCAGCATTTAAGGCTAAAATATTTGTTTGAAAAGCAATATCATTAATTACTTTTATTTTTTCAGCCACTTCTTTCATTGCATTATTTGATAAACTTGTAGATTTATTACCCTCTTTAATTGCATCTATTGTTTTTATTGATATTTGTTCTGTTTTTTGCGAATTTTGCGAATTAAGGCTAATGTTTGCGGAAATCTCTTCCATAGTGGATGTTATTTCTTCAATTGAGGCTGCCTGATTTGATGAGTTTTGAGATAGTTTGTTAAGAATATTGTTTAATTCATGACTGGTTTTAATAAGGTTTATTGCATTTAATTGAATTTCCGAAATCATTCTATTGAAATTTTTTGATAAATTATTAATCGAGTTAGCCAGTACTCCTATTTCATCTTTCCTATTTGTATATTTATTAGTAATTTTTATATCAATATTACCATTTGAGAGTTTTGTAAGATCATCAATCATTTCATTTAATGGGGTTTTAACCATTCTTGCTGCCATATAAATTCCAATGGCAATAACCAAAATTCCTAAAGGTAATGCTATTGTTTGAGGATAATATTCTGACTGAATTCTAATTTGTGTATTTACCGAAGTAAAGAGAAGTGTAGCAACCCAAATTGTACTTATCGAGACAAAAATAGATTTTTTAAAAAGTGCTCTCATTAGAATAAAGGCAATTGGAATACCTGCTCCCAAAGTTATTAAAATAGGTTTTAATATTTCCATACTGATACTGTTTTATGTTACACTAAAATTAAACTTTACTTGAGTTTTGCTTTCTTTAAAAATATAATCGTTTTAGTCAATGGATGTCAGCCATTCTTTTGCTTCTTCAATATCTTCGAAACCTTTAATACTTCCGTCAATAAAACGGTTTACAGCCATAAGTAAAACACGTTTGCTACCTTTTATGCCAACCATCGCTTTTTTCTTGCTAAATTGTTTTGTTCTTTTACCTGCATCTTTTAATGCTAATAAAACTTTAGTTGATGCATATGAACCTCGCACATCAAGTATTTCTAAAAGCTTAAACTCATTATTTTTCTCAATAAAGCTAACGGTCTCTTCTATTACAGCCAGTGCTTCATTAACATCTAAAAGCTTTGACCAATCTGTAAAGTAAATTTTTTTACCATTATGCCAAATAGGATAAATTCTTGATGCCATTAGTAATAATTTAAATTTTGACTAAAAATAGAAAAAAAATTAGGCAAAAAATAATTAATATGTTGATTTTTATCATTATGTCATTTATTGTCGGTGTTATAAGAGTTTAAGAATATATTAAATTTATGTGCTTTATTCGTTCGAAGGCAATTTAAAAAAGTAGTTGTAAAAATTTTCATATCCATTTGATATTAGTAATTTTGCGCAATAACTATTTGATTATGATATTCCCGGAGAATTTTGAAGAAAAAATTGGTTTTGATACAATAAGAAATTTATTGAAAAGGCGTTGTCTTAGCTCGCTTGGTAAAAGCAGAGTAGATGAAATTTCTATGAGTAATAATTATGGTCTAATAGTGCTAAATCTTAATTTAACTGATGAGTTTTTGCAAATTTTACAATCAGATGAAGAATTTCCTATTCAGTATTTTTTTGATTTACGTGAAGCACTTAATAAAATTGAGATTGAAGGCGCCTTTTTGGAATTACAGGATTTATTTGATTTAAAAAGAGCATTGGAAGAGCTAAAAGCAATAAGCAATTTTTTTAAAAAAACGGAGGATGAAAAATATCCTGAACTCAAAAATAAAGTAAGACAATTGCCCGCTTTTCTGAATGTAATTGATCGTATTAATAGGGTTATAGATAAACAAGGTAAAATTAGGGATAAAGCATCATCAGAACTTGCTGACATCAGATCTAAACTACGATCCAGACAATCGGGTGTTTCAAAAATAATGCATAGAATTTTGCAAAAAGCAAAGCAAAGTGGTTATATTGATTCTGATACAAATCTAAGCATAAGGAATGGGAAAATGCTTATTCCTATTTCTGCCTCGAACAAAAGAAAAATTAAGGGTTTTGTTGTTGATGAATCAGCAACTGGAAAAACCTCTTTTGTAGAACCCGTAGAGATTGTTGAAACAAACAATGAAATAAGGGAGCTTGAATTTGCTGAACGAAGAGAAATTATCAGGATTTTAAAAACTTTAACAGAAGATATACGTCCATATCGTGAAGACTTGTTGATGGGATTTGATTTTTTGGCAGATATCGATTTTATTCGTGCGAAAACCTTATTTTCTGTCGAAATTGAGGCTGTTAAGCCAGTTTTGTCTGAGAAGCAAAAACTAAATATTAAGTCTGCACGTCATCCTATACTTTATCTGTCATTTTTAAAAGAAAAGCGGGAAGTAGTTCCATTAAATATATTTTTTAATGATAAGCAAAGAATTATTTTAATATCAGGGCCTAATGCCGGTGGAAAATCAGTTTGCTTAAAAACGGTAGGATTATTACAATATATGTTACAATGTGGCTTATTGGTTCCTGTTGAAAAAAACTCGGTATTTGGTGTTTTTAATTCTATGTTTATTGATATTGGCGATGAACAATCAATTGAAGATGACCTAAGTACTTATAGTTCGCACCTGAAAAATATGAAGTATTTTGTAGAGAATGCAAACGGACAAACATTGATTTTAATTGATGAGTTTGGTTCAGGAACAGAACCTACTTTGGGTGGTGCTATTGCTGAATCTATTTTAGATAATTTATCAAAAAATGACGTTTATGGTGTTATTACTACGCATTATGGAAACTTAAAGCATTATGCAAGTTCAAACCAGCGTATAATTAACGGAGCCATGCTTTTTGATACTGATAAAATGAAAGCATTATATGAATTGGAAATTGGTCGCCCGGGGAGTTCTTTTGCATTTGAAATTGCAAAAAACATAGGTCTTCCAATGCAAATAATGGAAAAGGCTGAAAAAATTGTTGGAAAAGAGCATATTGATTTTGATAAAAATCTTAGAGAAATTGAACATGAAAAGAAAAGGCTGAATAATTTAAATGAGAATTTAAAAAAGAAAGAGTTTCAATTAAATAGTATCCTAAAAAAATATGAAGCTGAAACGGAGTTGACACTAAAACGTAGAAAGGAAATAATTAGTGAAGCAAAACAATCAGCTGAGAATATAATTTCTGGAATTAATAAAAAAGTTGAAAATACCATATACGAGATTAAAAAAAGCAATGCTGATAAAGAAAAAATAAAGCAGGCCAGGAATATATTAGACGAATTAAAAGAAGGGACAAAAAAGAGAATTCATCATGAAGAAAAATTTTTATCCAAAAAAGTTGAAAAAATAAAAAATAAACAGAAAAATAAAAAAGTTGAGGAAAAGAAAGAGGAAGTGCTTGTTGACGAACCCATAAGAAAGGGTGATAAAGTTCGCTTAATAAGTGGAAATGGGGTAGGGGAAGTATTAGAAATTAAAGGTGCTAATTACCTTATTTCATTAGGTAATATGCAAATGCATCTGAAAAAAAATAAACTTATTAAAATTAGTAATAATGCATACCGAAAACAAGCATCAGTACCAAAACCGCAAAGTAATTTTGCCGGTTGGGATGTGAGGAAAGTGAAAATTAAATTTTCGCATAATCTTGATGTGCGTGGCAAACGCGCAGATGAGGCCTTACAAACCGTATCAACATACATTGATCAGGCAATAATGATTGAAGCAAAAGAAGTGAAAATTTTACATGGTACAGGTAATGGTATTTTACGTCAACTTATACGCGATTATCTAAAAACTTATCCGTTGGTCAGTTCTTTTAAAGATGAGAGGGTAGAACATGGAGGCTCGGGTATTACGGTTGTTGAATTTGGGTACTAATGGAACAGCCTCTCAGACTGTTTTGTGAGAAAAAGTTGCTATCATCATCATTTGTGCTGTATTTGTTGAAAATAAATAACAAATGAACTTTAAAAAGTAAACTCTGTTTTCAAAGCACAAAAAAATATGGAAAGTGAGAGCAAAGCCGAACTTGTTTGAACTTTGCCGAGTTAACCCGCATTATTCATGGGTTTTTCTATCCATGAATCTAAATGCGTGAAATCCCGATAATTCTATGAATTATTGGGGTTAAGCAAAAATCACTGCAAGTAATTTTTTATA
>JAOZNO010000384.1 GCA_029933755.1 Bacteroidales bacterium
AGCCAAAACCCAGCCTCCAGAAAGTTTCTACGATAGTAAAGAAAAAATGGAAGGCTTGCCTATTCAGGTAAATTTACAGCGAAAAGACGGAAGCGAATACTTAACAGAAATTGTTGGGAAAGTAATTGAAATTAATAATAAAAAATTAGTACTCGGTACCATAAGGGATATTTCAGAACGAAAAAGTATAGCAGAAGCGCTGAAAAAAGAAAAAAATATTGCCCAAAAGTATTTGGACATTGCAGGAGTAATGCTGGTAACACTTAATACCAAAGGCGAAATTACACTTATAAATAAAAAAGGACTTAAAATATTAGGATATTCTACAAGTGAAGCTTTAAATAAAAACTGGTTTGATCTCTGTATTGATGAGAATATACGCGATGAAATAAAAGGAGTATTCAATAAGCTGATGGCTGGTAATCTTGAACACACAGAACACTATGAAAATACAATTATTAACAAAAAAGGTAAAGAATTAAATATTACATTTCATAATACCATAATCAAAAATGAAAAATCGCAAATTACAGGTATCCTTTTTTCAGGTGAAGATATTACAAAACGTAAACAAACAGAAAGAAAGTTAAAAGAGAGCGAAGAAAAATTCTCGAAATCCTTTTATAATCACCCTACACCTATGCTAATCCTTAATATTAAAACGGGTAAACGAATTGAGGTAAATAGCAGCTACCTTAAATTAATAGGATACGATTCTGAAGAAATAAAGGAAGGGAGTATTTTCAGAAATAATTTTGCCTCCTATCAAAATCGATTGAATGAAATCGTAAGCCTGATTCAAAAGAAAGAATCCATTTCTGATGAATATTTAAATTTGATTAAAAAGTCAGGAGAAATAATTACTACATTGGTCAGTGCGGCAAAGTTAAATATTGATGATAAAAATATTGTAGTTGCCTCATTTTTAGATGTAACGGAAAGCGAGAAAACACAAAACCAATTAAAAGAAAGTGAATATTTATTACGTGAGTCACAAAAAGTAGCCATGCTAGGTTCTTATGTTTTAGATATTCCTGAGGGTATTTGGAAAAGTTCTGCTGTTTTAGATAATATATTTGGCATTAATGATAAATATAATAAGGATATATCCGGTTGGTTAAATTTTACTCATCCGGAAGATCAGGCAATGATGCAGGATTATTTTGCAACTAATATCATAACGAATCATGAGTTTTTTGACAAAGAATATCGTATTATAAAAAGAAATACTAAAAAAGAACGCTGGGTACATGGATTAGGAAAACTTGAATTTGATGATGAAGGAAAGCTCCTAAAAATGGTCGGAACTATTCAGGATATTACCAATAGAAAAAAAACTGAACAAGAACTACAAAGGCAAAATAAAGAATATGCTTCACTTACTGAAGAATATAAAGCACAAAATGAAGATTTATATATAGCAAAAGGAAAAGCTGAAGAAAAAGAAAAATTAAACAGGGCAATTACACAAGCAGCCGGTGATGCAATTATATCAATAAACGACGAAGGAATTGTTCGCTCATGGAATAGGGCTGCTGAAAGAATATTTGGCTATTCTTCAGCAGAAATGATAAACAACAATCTCACAAATGTTATACCTCCTAATTATCAGGAATATCATCATGCCGCTATAAAAAAAATAAAAAATAACCCAAATGGAAAAACCATAAACCGACAGATTGAAATAACTGCTATTAGGAAAGATGGAACAGAATTTCCGGTAGATCTCTCATTGTCAAGTTGGAACACAGATAATCAAATCTATTATACGGGCATTATACGAGATATTACCGAACGTAAGAGAGCAGAACAATTAATATATAAAAATAGTGAAATGCTTATTCTTGCCAAAGAAAAAGCTGAAAATAGTGAAAGAAAACACCGTACTCTAACCCAAAACATTCCGGGCATGATTTATCGTGCAAATGCGGATTGGACTATAAAGTTTATTAATAATAGTAAAATTCTTACTGGATATACAGTTAATGACTTTTTGAATAATAAAGTTAATTGGCATACTTTAATCCACCCTGATGATATAAATGCAGTAACTGAACAAAGCAAAGAACTATTAATTCATCCACAGAGCATAATGCAGGAACACCGTATTATTGCAAAAGATAAATCCATAAGATATGTAGCTGATTACAAAACATCGCTATTTACACCCAATTTTAAATTTGATGGTATAGATGGTATCGTATTTGATATTACCGACCGAAAAATTGCTGAAATAAAACAACAAGAACGCTTAAAAGAGTTTAAAGGTTTATATTCCTTTTTAAAAGAAGCTGGTGCAAGCGTCAATCTAAAAAAAATATTATCAAAATTTACAGCTGAAATTATTCCACAAAGTATGCAGTTTCCTGATAAAGTATTTAGCGAAATCTCAATAAATGAATATTTATATTCTGATTGTAAAAACATTACCCGTAAAACAGATCATTATTTGAAAACAGACATCAGCTTTAAAAAGAAAAAAATTGGCGAACTGCATATTGGCTATATTGATAAAAACATTCCTTTTATTAAAAAATACGAACAGAATTTAATAAATGCATATGGTGTAGCCTTAGGGAATATAATTGAGCGTTATGATTTTTATGAAAAACTTATAAATGCTAAAGAAAAAGCAGAAAAAGCAAAAGAAAAAGTAATAGAAAATGAAGAAAAGTACCGTGCGCTTTTTGAAAACATGATGGATGCCTTTGCCCTGCACAAAATGGTACTTGACAAAAACAATAAGCCTATTGATTATATTTTTTTGGAAGTAAATAAAGCTTTTGAAAACATGACCGGTTTGAAAATTGAGAACATTATTAATAAAAAAGTTACCGAAATAATTCTCGGTATTGAAAAAGATTCTGCCGACTGGATTCGTATTTACGGAAAAGTAGCAGCAACAGGTGAGGAATTTAGGTTTGAACAATTTTTTGAACCATTTAACAAATGGTACTCTGTTTTGGCATTTTCACCTAGAAAAGGATATTTTGCCACCATATTTAGCGATATTACTGAAAAAAAGGAAATGGACAAAACCATGCTTGATGCCATTATACAAACCGAAGAAAAAGAAAGAAGCCGTATAGCTAAAGATCTTCATGATGGGCTGGGGCCTATACTCTCAACAATAAAACTGTATAATCAATGGTTACAAAACCCGAATAAAAAAACATCCCATGAATTTATTTATGATAAATCATCAGAGGCTATAGAGGAGGCTATAAAATCAGTAAAAGAAATATCAGCTAATTTAAGCCCCCATGTATTAACAAATTATGGAATTGTTACTGCAATACAGTCATTTATTGACAAATTAAATATTTTGGATGAAATTGAAATGGTTTTTGAAACAAATATTACTGAACGAATAAAAGAACCCATAATTGAAACAACTTTATACCGAATATTTACCGAATGTGTAAATAATACGCTAAAATATGCTAAAGCAGACAAAGTTGAGCTTTTTCTAAATCAGAATGAAGGTAAAATTGAAATGGAATATAGTGATAATGGTATTGGTTTTGATGTAGATAAAGAGAAAAAAAATCCAAGCGGATCTGGTTTGAATAATATAATGAGTAGAATTAGGTCAATAAACGGTACTTTTGATATACTTAGTGATAAAAAATCGGGAACAAAAATTATTATAAAAATATGAACAAGAAAATTACCGTAATTTTAGTCGATGATCATAGGATGTTTCGCGATGGACTTAAGCATTTACTTGTAGGTGAGGATATAGCTGATGTTATTGGAGAAGCTTCAACAGGTAAGGAGTTTCTGAATTTAATAGAACAATCTATGCCTGACTTAGTATTAATGGATATTGAAATGCCCGAGCTAAATGGAATTGATGCTACTAAAATTGCTACTGAAAAATACCCCGATTTAAAGGTGCTTGCCCTTACCATGTCGAGCGAACAGGTTTATTACCAGAATATGATTAGTGCAGGTGCTAAAGGCTTTATTTTAAAAACTTCAGGAATTGAGGAACTTAAAAAAGCAATATTTGAGGTATCTAAGGGCGAAAGTTATTTTTCAAGCGAATTACTTCGTCAAATTATATTAACAATGGAAAAAGGTCAAAATGAGCCTAAAACCAGTAGCTATACAGATAATTTACTTTCAAAACGCGAGCTTGAAGTATTGGAGAACATATGTGTTGGCTTAACAACCGATGAAATTGCAGAAAAATTATTTTTAAGTCCTAAAACGATAAAAGGTTACCGTACAAATATTTTAACAAAAACCGCTTGTAACAATACTGCCAGTTTGGTTATGTACTCAATAAAAAACAATTTGGTTGATATTCGATAGCTCGTAATTACCTGCGGATCTGGTTTAAATATTCTGGGGGTCCTAATAATTATCTTCTATGTTTTAATTTACAGGTAACCTGTCCGACTTTCGGCGGATTAGTCATTGGTTATTGGTAATTACAGAACAACTGATACAACAGGAATTAGAGTGATACCATTTTAGGGTTTTATTGAAAAAAATGGATTATTCTCAGCTTATGATTCTTATCCTAAGGTGAATGAAGAAAATCTGCGTTTATCTGTGTACATCTGCGGAAGAAAAAATTTTGTCCGCAGATAATTTAGAATTGTGTAAATTATATTTTTTACCTTTTGGTATCATTTAT
>JAOZNO010000385.1 GCA_029933755.1 Bacteroidales bacterium
ACCCATTTTCCCGTTTCCAATACTAAAAATACTTTCAGCCATTTTATTCCTGTCCGGAACAAATTTTTCTTCAATTATTTTCCACTCGTCTAACTTGTAAAATCTTTCCATAACTTTTAGTAATTAGTAACTGGTAATTAGTAACTGGTAGCTGGTAATTGGTATACTACTTGATTTTTTTAATTCAGATAAAAAAACATTCTGTATATATTACCAATAACCTTAACCATTTAACAATAAAACCATTTAACCATTTACAGCTTTTTTATTATTTTCTCAAAATCATTAATTGTAAAATTTTCAAAACCCGGAATTAAAATATCAGCTTCACTTAAATTTTCTTCTGAACCAATACCTATACAGAACATATTCCCATTATGTGCAGCTTCAACACCTGCAGCAGCATCTTCAAAAACCACACAGTTTTTAGGCTTTACATTTAATTCCTTAGCACCTATTAAAAAAACTTCAGGGTCAGGTTTTGCTTCTGATACTTTATTCCCATCAATAATAACATCAAAAACATCAGTTATATTTAATTGATTAAGTATAGTCATTGCATTTTTACTAGCTGATCCTAAAGCAATTTTATAGCCTTTTGCTTTGGCAGATTTTAGCAATGATAATGCGCCGGGTAAAATTTCATCAGCGGGCATTTTTTTTACCATTCCCACATACCTTTCATTTTTTTTTGTAGCTAACTGAATTTTAATATCATCATCCAGTTTAACAGCTCCTACTTCCAATAAAATATCAAGTGAGCGCATTCGTGAAACTCCCTTTAGTCGCTCATTATCTTCTTTTGAAAAGAAAAAACCCAATTCATCAGCTATTTCTTTCCATGCTAAATAATGATATTTTGCCGTATCGACTATAACGCCGTCTAAATCAAAAATTAATGCTTTAATTTCCATATTTTTATTAAATATATAAATGCCTGGATTGAGCCAAATAGCATTCTAAAACCAATACTTTTAATCATTATCTTTTACAAAAACTACTAATATCGAAGCTACTATCATTGAAATTCCTCCAAGAATAAGTGCAAATATTGCCTGTCCACCAAATAGTTCTTTTATGAAAAAGCCCAACAAACTAGCTGCTAAAATTTGCGGAATAACTATAAAGAAATTAAAAATTCCCATGTATGTTCCCATTTTATTTGTTGGTAATGAGCCTGTTAGGATAGCATAGGGCATTGCCAGTATACTGGCCCAGGCCAAACCAATTCCAATAAATGGAATTAGTACCAAATCAGGATTAGATATAAAGTATATTGAGGCCAAACTGATACCACCCACAACTAAAGCTAATGCATGTGTAATTTTTCGATTGGTTACCCGCGCCAAAAACATTAAAAAGAATGCTAATATTGCAGCTGCACCATTATAAACGGCAAAACCGACTCCAACCCAGTCAGCTCCTGTATTATATTCGCTTTCAATATGCTTCATGCGTTCAGTAATCTCAGCATCCAGGAATTCAGATCCTGAAAGATAAAATTTCACTACTTTCATACTCAATGAAACAGAACTGCTTTTTTGTAGTTTAAGCTTATAATTGTCTAGTTCAGTTTGAATATTATGTATTTGCTCATCGCCTTCTATTGTTGAAAACTGTGATAGGTTTACTTCAAGCTGATTAATCATTTCAGCATCAGCTTTCATATCATAAATATGAGATGTTACACCTGCCGTAGAATATATCCACATAGCAAATAAAGCAAACCAAGAAAAAAATTGAACGAAGGCCAGCTGAACCATTGTTTTTGGCATATCGTTAAAGGCAGTAATAACTTCTAAAAAGCCATTTTCTTTTTTTTGCTTATACAAAAGACCTCCATAAAACTCAATTAGTCCAAATGCAATCAAGCCAAAAGAAAGTATGTAGAGTTCTTTCTCATAATTTAAGAAATAGAACAAAAAACTTAGAACCAGTCCAGTAACTAAACTAATTCCCCCAATCATGTTATATTTAGTATTATTACTTTTACTTACTATACTTTTTTCTATTTTAGATTCATTGCTTTCAAATGATTCCAGTTCTTCTGGTGAATACTCTTTTGATTTAACTACTGTCCAAATTATTGCAGCCATAAATACAATTGCACCAAAATAAAAGGACCATTTTACAGAATCTGGAATTGTATTGCCTATTGATGTATTACTTATATCAAACCAGTTTGTGAGTACGTAGGGCAAAGCTGATGCAATTACAGCCCCGGTACCAATAAAAAAGCTTTGCATACCAAAACCAACAGTTCTCTGTTTTGAAGGTAACATGTCGCCAACAAATGCTCTGAAAGGTTCCATTGATACATTTATAGATGCGTCCATAATCCATAACATACCGGCAGCAACCCATAAAACAGGTGAGTTAGGCATAATTATTAAAGCCAGCGAAGCTAAAATAGCACCAAAAAGGAAATAAGGGCGTCTTCTGCCAAGTTTTCCCCAGGTATTATCACTCAGGTGTCCAATAATAGGTTGAATGATTAAACCTGTTACAGGTGCTGCAATCCATAAAATAGGAATGTCTTCAATGTTAGCTCCAAGCGTTTCAAATATTCGACTTACATTTGCATTTTGTAAAGCAAATCCAAATTGAATTCCAAAAAATCCGAAACTCATGTTCCAAATTTGCCAAAAACTTAAAGGTGGTTTTTGTTTCATTATACTATATTTTATTTGTTATAAATTTTATACAAATAAAATAAACCATTAGTAATAATGAAAACCCAAAATGAGGGAATAATTATTAAATGAGAAAAATACTTCTACCTACAGCTTCAAATTTTGTAAAATCGCTAATTTATTTATTAGGATATTTACCTAGAATAAGATATTTAATTTTTATTAATATCTTATTTAATTATTTAGAAACTATTAATTGTAGTTAGCAACTTCAGCAATATTAATACAATACACTAATTTGTATGAATTGTAAAAAATACTGTGGTTGAAACCTACAATAAAAGTACATTATAAAAAACAAAATATGACCTGAGAGAGACGACTAAATAATGAAAAAAAATAATACGAACCAAATTTTATAATATAAATACATCAGGATTAGAAGGACTTTTATAGATGTTTTGCCTGTTGTCTTGTTATTTCAAACGTTTGCGGGAAAAATCTAATTTTTAAAAAATAAGCTCAATAATATTTTATGCTTTTTAACACATGAACAATGCAAACGTTTTCGGAAGAAGGTGTTTTTTGATGATTTAAAGCTGAAAAAGTGTATTTATAATTGAAAATTGTCTATTGAAAATTGATTATTAGATTACTAAAGTTTCGCAACTGATAAATTGAGCTTAATTATCTGCTATTCAGTTGTTAGTGTCTGCTTAGGTTCTTTGCGTAGCTTTGTGAGACCTTTGTGCTCCTTTGCGAACGGCAGCCTTCAACGCAGTTAAATAGCTATTACACAGAATTCCATTAATAATCAATAGACAATATTCATTATTCACTTCTCCCTTGTAGTTCCCCTAACAATTAAATCAGTTTTGATAACTTTTGTTTCCGGCTCATAATTTTCATCTTCTTTTTCTAGTCGGTTTAAAAGCATTCGTACTGCAATTTGTCCCATTTCATACCCGTGTTGTTCAACGGTTGTTAGGGGAGGCTCAGTCATGGTTGAAATCTTTCCATTTGTAAATCCTACAATTGATATGTCTTCCGGCACTTTCAATTTCATATTCCTAATGGCCTGCAGGGCACCAATAGCGGTCATGTCATTAACTGCAAAAATACCATCGGGTTTATTATCTGATTTCATCAATTTTTCAGTTAAAAACCAGGCTTCATCGTAATCATCACATTTGTAAATAAGCGAATCGTCAATTGCAATTCCATTTTTATACAAAGCATGTAAATAACCATTTTGCCTATTTCGTCCAATAAGTAAATGCTGCGATGTACCATAATGGGCAATACGTTTGCATCCGGTTTTAATTAAATGATCAACTGCCTTAAAAGCACCATCAAAATCATCAACCACCACCTTATCCATTTTCATTTCTTTACACGCACGGTCAAAAAAGACAATTGGTATCCCGTTGTCTTCCAGATTCTTAAAGTGTTTAAAATCTTTGGTCATTTTCGATACAGAAACTAAAACTCCAGCTACTCTACTGGCTAGCATCGCTTGAGTTTCACTAACTTCTCGTTCATAATTCTCATTAGATTGAGCAATCATAACATTATACCCATTTGCATATGCCAAATCATCAATCCCACTAATTACTGATGAAAAAAAATGGTGGATTAGTTCAGGGATGATTACTCCTATAATGTTGCTTTTGCTATGGCGTAGGCTTAACGCAACAGTATTGGGCTTATAATGTAATTTTTCAGCTAATTCATTAACCGCCTTTTTAGTCTTTACACTAATGTCTGGATGATCTTTTAATGCCCTTGAAACAGTTGATGCAGAAATGCCTAACTCGCTGGCAATATCTTTTATAGTTACTTGTCTTCCTTTCATCTGTTTAAGTCTTTTTTTATTGGTCAGATGCAATTGTAAGTTACAAATAATTATAATTCGCTCAAGTTTAGCTTGCCTGTCCGCCGTACTTTGTACTTTGGAAGGTGGGTCTGGAATATTTTTAATATCTACAATGCATATATCTGGCAAGTAATTA
>JAOZNO010000386.1 GCA_029933755.1 Bacteroidales bacterium
GCAAAAATACCATTATCGTGGTAAATGTTGCTGCAAAAATAGAACGCCAAACTTCCCTCGTACCCTGAATAACAGCCCTATCTGCATCCATACCTTTGGCTGCCAGCCGGTAAATATTTTCAAGTACTACAACACTGTTATCCAGCAACATACCAATAGCCAATGCCATTCCAAGTAATGTTAAACTATTGATACTTACATCATAAGCATAAAAGAAATTAAAAGCGGTATAAACAGATATCGGAATTGCCAGAGCAATCGCCGTTACCAAACGTATATTTTTAAGAAAAATCCAAAGTACAAATATGGCCAGTATTCCCCCAATTAAGGCCAGTTTGATAATTAAATCAATATTGGTTTCCATGGTTTCGGCAGAATTGGCCTGCACCACAATTTCAATATCTTTTCGTTTTAATTCAGCATTCAGAATATCAATTTGTTCAAGTACAGTATTCGCTAAATCAATTATATTTGATTGAGAATCACGGGTTAACTGAAGCGTAACTGCATCTTTACCATTTACCCGACTGTAGGAATCCTGCTCTTTTACACCAAAACTAATGGTAGCAATATCCTTTAATTTAATTGAGCCTTGCTCCCTTACCACCAGCTCATAAATTTCATTAAGCTCAGAAAATTCAGAAATAACATTTACAAAGTACAGTTGATTATTTTCTGATATTTTTCCTGCAAATGTACGGGCCTTACTATCCCGACTAAGTGCCGAACGAACATCAGCGGGCGTAATATTATAAGCATCGCAAACTTCTTCATTTAGTAAAATTTCCACAGACTTTTCCCTGCCACCGGAAACCTGTGCATTGGCGACTCCATCAATATTTTTTATTTTATCAACAATCTCTTTATCAACAATTTGTCGCACACGATTTACACCACCACTCCCACGAATTTGAAGTGTCATGAACATATTATTCAGTTGTTCAATGTCAAACTTAAAAACCTGTACCTGGAACTCTTCAGGGAGTTTTTTCTTTGCCTCATCAATTTTTTCAACCAGTTTTAAGTAAGCGTATTTTATATTGGTTGATTGCAGATAAGAAATTTGAATACTCCCTTGTTGCTGCCCAGCCGTTGATTCAATACTTTCAACACCTTCCAGTGTTCCAATTACACCTTCCAGGGGAATAATTGCCTGGTTTTCCATGTATTTTGGATCTACCTCAAGCCCGGTACCCACTTGCACAAACAACATGGGGAAAGTTGCATTTGGATATAACTCAATCGGAAGCTGCTTGTAGGAAAAATATCCCAGCATACTGAGCCCGATAAAGAGCATTCCGATTAGTATTTTTCTTTTTATAATAAAATCCACCCTAAATAATTGAATATTGTTTATTGATTAATGAATTGCATCAAAAACTCACGCAAAGCCGCAAGGACGCAAAGAAAAGTGTCTACTCTTGCTACCTTAGAGCCATTACATGATATTTTTTTCATCATTAATAAATTACATAAATATTGTTCATGATAAAGCTATTCATAAAGCTATCTCCTAATTATGTAAAACATTATTTCATCTTTCATACCTATTATAAGTTCTTTTTCATTATTGAAAACAAGTTAATTATTACGCTAAAGCAAAAATAATCTCTTCCTTGCGGCTTTGCGGCTTTGCGTGAACCTTTTTGTCACTTATCTTTTATCTTTATTCATCAGTTTTTCCTTAAATTTATCAAAAACAGCGTATACACACGGTATTACAATCAAAGTTAAAATGGTTGAGCTAACTAATCCAGCAATTACAGCAATAGCCATTGGCGACCTTAATGATGCACTTTCACCAAAACCAATAGTTAAAGGCAACAAAGCCAGAATAGTTGTTAAACTGGTCATGATAATGGGTCGAATACGATTTTGTCCCGCCTTGATTATTGCATTTCGTAAAGATTCTCCCTTTGCTTTAAATTGATTTATAGCATCCACCAGAATAATAGAATCGTTTACGGCAATACCTGCCAGCATAATAATACCAATAAAAGCCATGATATTTAATGATTTTCCGAGAAGGAAAAATGCCCAAACTGCACCTACGCCCGCTAAAGGAATGGTTAATAAAATGGTAAAGGGATGAATCAATGATTCAAATTGCGATGCCATAACCATATAAACCAAAATAACCGATAACATAAGTGCAAAACTAAGGTTTGACATCGCTTCCTGTCGTTTTAGCTCCTCTCCAACCACCTCAAATTGATAGCCTTGCGGTAAATCAATAGTGGCAAGTTTTTTCTGAACCTCATTCACCACTTTATCAAAAGCAACATCACGATGAACATCAGCACTTATTTTGCTAATTCGGTTTTGATTTCTACGATGCATTTGTTTTGGCGATACTGATTTTTTTATTTTAGCTAGCTCATATAATGGTACTTCTGTATTTCCACTCTTTAGTGTTAAATCGTAAAATTCAGATAAACTAATATCCGGTAATTTTACCGTAATATCGTTCATTTCACCTGCTTTCTCAAACTTCCCGGCACTTTTACCCATTAATAAATCCTTTAACTGATTGGTTATACTTTCAGCTGTAAGACCATACAAACCAGCCTTATAGCGGTCAATCACCACATCAATTTCAGGAGCGCCTTCCTCAATACTGGTATTTACATTTAGTAAATCAGGAATTTCCAGCAACTTGTATTTTACGGAATCAGAATAATCATATAATACTTCGGTAGAATTCCCTTTAAGCTCAACAATTATAGGTGCCTCATTAGTCCCCAGGGTGGACTGTAAAGCAGTTTCATCACGAGAAACAGCTATTTCTATATCGGGAATTTGTTCCAATATTTCACTAATTGTATTAATAATATATTCTGATTTTTTAACTGCATCGGGTTTCAGGCGAATTTTAATCGTAGCCGTATTTTCATTCTGAAAAACAGATTTTGCCGATGCTGAAGAATTATCCGGCCCTATCTGGGTATAAATGGTTTCCAGCTTATCCCCTAATACTTCCTGAACCATAGATTCAATATTCTTTACCGTTCCCGCAGTTCGGTCAAGCTGAGTACCTTCTCTGAGTTTAATATCCAGACTAAATTCCCCTACTCCGCTTTTAGGTAAAAACTCATTGCCAACAAAAGGCAATACAAATGCAGTTGCCACTAAAAGTATTGTAGCTAAAAGAATTACAAGGCCACTCTTATCCAGTACTTTTGAGAGAAAATTTCCATACCATGCAATATTGACCGATTTTGCTGGTAATGCTTTTGTATTTGAACGATACAGAAAATTGAACAGCATAGGAATCACCAAAATCGCAACAAATAAGGAAGCCAATAATGAAAATGCCACTGTCCATGCCTGATCTTTAAACAAAACACCGGACGCTCCCTGCAAATAAACAATCGGAAGAAAAACAACAATGGTAGTAAGGGTTGAAGCAACAATAGCACCGCCAACTTCAGCCGTTCCTTTTATAGTTGCTTCCTTAACAGACATTCCAGTTTCCAGATTTCTAAAAATATTTTCGACCACCACAATGGCATTATCCACCAACATTCCTGCCCCAAGTGCTAAACCACCAAGGGTCATTATGTTTAGACTTAAGCCGTTAAAATACATCAGGTTAAAAGTCGCAATTACCGATATCGGAATTGCAAAACTTACAATAGCCGTTACTCCAACCCTACGTAAAAAAACAAACAGAACAATTATGGCCATAATGGCACCTATTAAAGCAGTATCCTGAACCTCATCAATTGAATTTTGAATAAATTTTCCCTGATCCTGAACCACAATAAACTCATATCCGGGTAAGGCCTTTTCTATTTTAGTCATTACCTTTGTAAGTTCTTCAACTGCTTTTACTGTATTGAAGCCCGTTTCTTTAAAGATTGACATACCTACACAGCGTTTGCCATTTATGTGAACTATATTTTGCGGTTTTTTATTGATTAGGCTAACTGTTGCTATATCTTTCAAAAAAACAGGCACTTTATCATTAATATTTGCTGTTGTATTTCCAACATTTTGCGTATTTTGTTCCTGTTTATAGCTAATTACCAAATTTTCTAATTCACCTATATTTTCCAAAAGGCTGGAACCTTTAATAATATACTTTTTGCCCATTTCAACAATAGATCCACCCGATATATTTCGGTTCATATTCTGAATCTGTTGTACAATTTGATCGCTTGTTAAACCATGTGCCTTTAGCTTATATTGATCTGTTTCAATTAAAACTTCTTTTTCTTCTGTCCCTATTAAGTTTACATCGGCAACACCTTCCAGACGAATCAATTCATTACGAATATAATTTTCACCGGTTTTTCTAAGCTCATCCATATCGGTAATTTCGGGATGCAGCATAGCTATAATCATCACTGGTGAGGCATTAGGGTCGTGTTGGGTAATGGTAAATTCATCTATTTCAGCATTTTGACTATAAGCTGTTAAAGCCTTTTGCAGATCCAGAAAAGCTTCATCCATATCCCTACCCCAATTGTATTCAACAGTAATTCTTGCCGAACCAACCATGCTTATTGAAGAAACCTGACTTACTCCTTTCTGTCGAATTGCTTGTGATTCAATGTTTTCTACAAATTGCCTTTCAATTTCTTCTGGTGGTCGTTCACCGGCTTTTATTTCCACAAAAATACGGGGTGCGTTCATATCCG
>JAOZNO010000387.1 GCA_029933755.1 Bacteroidales bacterium
CGTAGATTTGGGTATCCGGTGATAATAAAATCACCAAATAAACGGATAAACAAATAATCAGGACATTATAAGATAAAAAAACACAGGATATTTAAACCAGAGCCAAAAACATCAATGAAGTGACTGAATTATATTGTCATCCTAAACCGTTCATCATAGTTCGTCATTGTGAACAAATTAAACAGAAATATGCCTTATCTAAAATCCGCCTAGCCGTTCAAAGCGGCTTGGCGGATAAGTTGTCATATCACTTTGTGGGCCTTTTCCCGGGCCTTTTCACTCGCAATGACGATTGTTGTGAGTGATTATTTTTTATTACAAATATCCCAAAACTAATTTAGCTTCTTCACTCATCATAGAAGCACTCCATGGTGGATCAAAAACCATTTCAACATTTACACTGTTTACTCCTTCAACGGCTTTCACCTTTTCTTTTACTTCGTTAGGCATCGAATCAGCCACCGGACAATTTGGTGCAGTTAATGTCATCTTTATTTCCACATTATCATAATCGTCGACATCAATTTCATAAATCAAACCCAAATCATATACATTTACCGGTATTTCAGGGTCAAACACCTCTTTTATTACCTTTAGTATTTCTGATTCCAGCTGTAGATATGTTGTGTTATTTTCTTCTTTATTTTCCATGATTCTTTATTTTTGATCTTTTTTAACAGAAAAACCTTTACAATAAGTTCCTTCAAACGTGTAACACTTTATGAAGAAGGGTTCATTTTAGCATTAAAAGCCATTCCATACAGTTTCATTTGTTTTACCATAGATACCAGCCCATTTGATCTGGTAGGTGATAAATTATCGGTTAAACCAATGTTTTCAATAAAAAACAGTTCACTATTCATAATTTCTTCAGGTGTACGATTTGAAAGAACACGTACTAATAAAGCAACAATTCCTTTCGTAATAATTGCATCGCTATCAGCCGTAAATTGAATTTTTCCGTCAATTAGTTCTGCATTTAACCAAACTTTTGATTGACAACCATTTATCAGGTATTCATTGTTCTTAAATTTCACATCAATAGCTGGTAAGCTTTGACCCAGTTCAATCAAAAATTCGTATTTATCCATCCACTCATCAAATACGGCAAACTCTTCAATTATTTCTTCCTGAATTTCTTTTAAAGTCATTTTTATTTATATTGTTAAACTGTTACAATGTTATATTGTTCTAAAAAATCTTTTCATTTTCAAGTTGGTCACTGAGCTTGTCGAAGTGCACATCTTCTCATTCTCAAACTTTAGACTTTCCAAGTTTTAAAAACTTTGCAAGTCACCTTTAACTTAATTACAAATTACCAGTTGCGAATTACTATTTCTTAGGCAAACATTTCTTTTACCTTTAATATCCCTGCAACCAATCTATCCACATCATTTTTTGTATTGTAAAATGCAAAACTTGCCCGAACTGTTCCTGTAATATCTAGAAAATCCATAATCGGTTGTGTACAATGGCTTCCTGTTCTAACAGCAATTCCCAGCTTATCCAATATCATTCCTGTATCGTAATGATGAATTTTATCAAGAAGAAATGAAATAGTTGCTGTTTTATGTTTTGCTTTTCCATAAATGGTCAAACCTTCTATTTTTTCAAGTTCCGCAGTTGCATATTGCAATAATTCGGCTTCGTACTCAGCAATATTTTTCAGACCAATATCATTAATATAATCAATTGCTACCCCCAAACTAACAGCGCCAACATAATTTGCAGTACCTGCCTCAAATTTAAAAGGAGCATCAAGATAAGTTGTTTTCTCAAGTGTAACATGGTCAACCATATCACCACCACCCTGATACGGAGGCATTTCCTTTAAATACTTTTCTTTGCCATATAAAACGCCAATTCCCGTTTCAGCATATATTTTATGACCTGAAAAAACATAAAAATCACAATCTAAATCCTGAACGTCAATTATACTGTGCTGAATACTTTGTGCACCATCAATTAAAACAGGTACATTAGCTTTATGTGCTTGCTCAATAATTTCTTTCACAGGATTTATAGTTCCCAATGAATTAGAAACATGCGTAACAGCTAAAAGTTTTGTTTTGTCGTTTAACAAACCAGGTAATTTATCCATTTCCAATTCACCATTCTTGTTAAAAGGTAAAACCCTTAAATTAGCTCCTTTCCGTTCACATAACATTTGCCATGGAACAAGGTTTGAATGATGCTCCATTGCGGAAATAATAATTTCGTCGCCGGTATTAATATATCTTTCACCAAATGAAAAGGCTACAAGGTTAATTGAATCAGTTGTTCCTTTAGTAAAGATTATTTCTTGTTCTTGTTCTGCATTTATAAAATTTTGAACCTTACTGCGAACTGCTTCATAAGCTTTTGTTGAAAGGTCGCTCAAATGATGCACCCCACGATGAATATTACTGTTTGTATTCTTATAGAAATCACTCACAGCATCAATTACCTGTATGGGTTTTTGGGTTGTTGCCCCATTATCAAGGTAAACATAATCTTTTCCATGAATTTTTTGGTTAAGGATAGGGAACTCAGAGCGTATTTTATTAATATCTATGGGCATACTTTGACTTTAATTAATCGTTTCAGATTTTGTTCATATTCTTTAGCTAACTTATTAAAATTTAGCCAATTTGCTGATGCCCTTACAGGGCTAACTTCACACTGTTGTTATTACACAGGGCGTTGCCCTGTGCTCATAGCTATAAGGCTTTCAGCCTTTTAAACCAATTACTAGTTACTAGTTACTAATTACCTATTCTTTCAGTCACAAGCCGGACATTCGTCAATCATAATACATTGACCATCCACTTTTTCACCTTTTAACCTGTTGTCTACCAGCAATTGTATGTACAATTTATAGCCTTCAAGCTCTATTTTATCAATAACATCCTTAACAAATGCTGAAAGAAGCAAAGTTTCTGCTTTTCGGCGATTAATTCCCCTCGACTGCAAATAGAATATTGCTTCTTTATCAATCTGTCCGGTAGTTGAACCATGTGCACAGACAACATCATCAGCATAAATTTCTAATTGAGGTTTACTGTATATTTTTGCATATTTTGTTAACAGAATATTCTTATTTGATTGATTTGCCAGCGTTTTTTGAGCACCTTTATCAACCAACACTTTGCCTAAGAATACCGCACTCGATTTATTATCAATAATCCCTTTGTAGAGCTGATTGCTGGTATTGTGTGGTTTAGCATGATGTACAAATACCGAATTATCAAAATGTTGTTCTCTGTCAGGCAGATAAAGACCATTTAAATCTGTTTCACAATTTGAGCCTTTATGCTCTATTTTTAAATCATTTCGCACTAACATTCCGCAAAGAGTAGTAGTACTGCTTGAAAAATTACTATTCGATTGCTGAATAACTTTTACATTGTTAAATTGAGATGAGTCAACCCCTTCGCCCTGAAAGATATTATAGTTTAGCTGTGCACCATCTTCAAGAAAAATTTCGGTAACAATATTGGTGAGTGTGTAATTTACAGATAGAGAGTGATATGTATTGATTATTTTAGACTGACTTAATTTTCCTGCAATAATTAAATTGCGATACTGAGAAACTGTTTTCCGATCCTGTCCATCGGCTAAATTTACAATATGAATGGGCTTATCAGAAGCAAAGTTGTCGCCAATATAAATAAAACTGCCTTCAGCAGAAAATACGGTGTTAAGTGAAGTGAAAAAATTAGCTTCAATTTCAGATTGCCCAAAATATTTATCAAAAAGATTTTTATTTTCAATCTTCGCAGTAGCCATAGGCTTAACAATAAGCCCTTTACTATTATTTTTTATATCTGAAAAAGCAGGTGCAAAAAAACCATTTATAAAAACCAATCTGTGTGCATCTAATCCCGGAATAGAAAATGAATTAACGATTGAGTCAGTTAGTTCCCGATTTTGTGCAGGACTAAAATTATGCTGCAATAAACGTCTTAAACTGGTATGTTTCCATTCTTCATCAGATTTAGCAGGCAGATCAAAACTTGCTAATCTTTCCTGAGCTGTTTCTTTAACAACTCCCTGTGATAACACCTCAATTTCTGTCCTCTCAAATATTTTCAGGAAATCTTCTTTTGATGTTTGTGTTTTTAATGCCATATCTTTAGTAACTAGTAACTGGTAATTAATTCGTAAATAGTAATTAGCTTTCGAAAACATTATCATCTTCAGAACCATAATTTGCAATTGGTTCATTTGCAGCATTCTTATAATTTGTTTGATTATCACTAATTGACTTAATGTAACCATTTAACATTTTACCAATATAATTTATATCTTCTTTGAAGGCTGAAAAATCAATTTCATTTATTAGGCCTCTTGTTTTTTGCTTTTACAATCCATGTTTTTGTCTCGTAAAGAGAACCTCTTGAATAGTAACTAAAATTTTTCTTTTCTTTAAAGTGATAGCGTCCAAAACCTTCGCTTAAATTAGCGGCAACCGAATCAGCAGCTCTTACCAACTGTTTTCCAATCGTATCTTTTTCAAAATGTTTCCATTCATTTACAATATTCCAGACTTTTTCACCAACATCCATTGATAATTCATAAACTTTTAAATCTTCAATATTCATATTGCAACCATTATTAATTAGCTAGTTATCAGTTACGAATTAC
>JAOZNO010000388.1 GCA_029933755.1 Bacteroidales bacterium
TTTAAGGGTCAAGCGGCATCCAGAACTCTGGAATATAGCTATGATGACTGGTGTGTAACACGTCTGGCAAGAGATTTTAATGAAACTGATTATCAGTATTATAATCAACGGGGTAAATTTTATCAAAATATTTATTCAAAAAAACATGGTTTTATGTGCCCAAAAAGCAGTGCTTACAAATGGTTAGAGAATTTTGATCCAATGGAAGGTACACATCAATTTACAGAGGCGAATGCATATCAATATACCCCTTCTGTAATGCAGGATATTGAAGGCTTAATAAAATTAATTGGTGGAGATAAAGAATTTGAAAAATGGTTGGATATTAGTTTTAGTACTGAAACCGATACCACAAAAATGACAATTCCTGATGTAACAGGTATGATTGGACAGTATGCACATGGAAACGAACCCAGCCACCATATTGCCTATTTATACAACTATGTAGGTACTGCCCATAAAACTCAAAAACTAATTAGGCAAATACTAACAACATTATATACTCATAAGCCTGATGGAATAAGTGGCAACGAAGATGCAGGACAAATGTCAGCATGGTTTGTACTGAGTTCAATGGGCTTTTATTCAGTTACACCCGGAATGGATTACTACGTTATAGGCAGTCCTTTGTTTGATAAAGTGACTATTAATTTGGAGAATGGTGAAAAATTCAAAATAATTGCAAAAAATAATAAATCTGAGAATGTATATATTCAATCAATTACTTTAAACGGAAAGCCTTATTCTAAATCTTACCTAAAACATGCAGATATAATAAATGAATCAGAATTGGTATTCAATATGGGTAAAGAACCAAATATTGAGTGGGGCAAGGCGAAAGAAAACCGACCTTATTCAGATAAATATGAATCAGCACCAATGCCAAAATTCAGCTTTACAGGACGAAGATTTTTAGACAGCTCAGCAGTATCTCTTTCGTGTAAAAATAAAAATGCAATAATTCGCTATACACTTGATGGAACACAGCCTGATAAAAATTCAAAAGAATATATGCAAACTTTATCCATAAAAGAATCTACCATTATAAAAGCAAGGTGTTTTGTTGAAGGTTTGCAAGCAGGTTATCCTGTTTCTATAAATTTTCAAAAATTAAACCTTAAAGCTGCACAAATTGTCTCCAGTTTAAAACCAGGTTTAAAATATGTCTACAAAGAAGGTTTTTGTGATAAAACATCTGACCTTGAAAGGTATCCGGTTAAAAACACAGGTATAATTCACACATTCAATGTTGATTCAATTAAAGATGGTAGGGCATTTGGCTATCATTATAAAGGTTTTATAAAAATTCCGGCTGATGGCTTATACAACTTTCAATTAGAGTCAAATGATGGGGCAGTATTGTATATTGACGATGAAATGGTCATTAATAATGACGGCGGTCACCCGGCGCAAACCCTATTAGAGCAAATGGCATTAAAAAAAGGCTATCATAGCATTAATATGGATTATTTTCAAATGGGACGAGCAAAAAAACTGGTGGTAAAATGGGAAAGAAAAGATTTTGACTTTGAAGAAATCCCAGCAAATCAGTTGTTTCATTAATAAGTTCAATTAGAAATGAGCAAAGCTTTATTTTATTGAAAATTAATTTAATATGGAAAGTATAGTTTGGTGATTTGTTTATTCGTTTATCAATTATGACATAAACAAATGGCCAAATAAACAAATAAGCAGATACTGTTTTTAATATGGTCAATTTTAAAAATAGCAAAATAATATAAACTTTATTGACAGACTTAAAAGTAAATAATTATGGAAAAGAAACAAGGACTTAGTATTTTAATCGTAGCCATGTCACTTGCTACGGCATGGGCTATCCGCGGACAATTTGGTCATGAACAAGGTGCTGCATGGGCTGGCGGAATTGGTGCTTTGGCATTGGTAATGGTATCGCAAAGAAAAGACTGGTATAACAAAATGATGTTAATTGCTTTGGCCTCTGCAATTGGTTGGGGTGCAGGTGGAATGATTAGTTATGGGCAGGTAGTTGGTTATGGCCGTGCCGATAATTTCATAAATGCCTTTTATGGACTAAGTATGTTATTTGTTATTGGTGCTTTATTTGGGCTGCTTGGAGGTGGGCTTGTTGGACTTGTACTAGATTCAACCCCAAAAAACAAAGTAAAATGGGGTCGGCTTATTTCTGAAATGACGGCAGGTGGGTTAATCGGTTATTTTTTCCTTGTAGAGCAAATCGGTTTTTATATGACGCCGCCACGTTCTGAGGCTTGGGCAGTTATCCTTGGTGCTGGTTTGGCCATGTTGTGGTATATGGCACGGGAAAAACGAAATTCTCCAATCCGTGTGGCAATATTTTCAGCTCTTGGTGCTGGTTTTGGTTTTGGTTTTGGAAATTTCTTGCAGGTATTAGGGAATGTATTGGAAATAGACTTCAATATGTGGAACGTAATGGAGTACAGCATAGGTTTTTTTGGCGGTTCAGGTATGGCTTATGGCGTTTTTAGTTCTGTATGGCCAAAAGATGATGCTGTTCCTGAAAAATGGGTTAATAGAGTTTCAATGTTTCTTGTAGCAGTGTTTATTCCGTTAATTGTTTTTAGGGAATCATTAACCAGGGAGCACTTTATGAAACGATTAGGAGATATCCCCAATTTGGAAAGCATAGCTACAATAAGCACTTGGTTTGTTGTTATAGTCCTCTTGGCTATGATAATAAGTATTTTCGTAAAACTAAAAAGACCTGCATATAACAAAAGCGATGTCATGTTCTTTTTCTTTATCTACTTAATTGTCTATACTTTACTAAGCTATAGCATTACAGGACTATTTGCCGGCAAAACAGAACTTAACCACCATTTATATGTGATTAATATAATTGTAATTTATTTCCTTGTTCGGAAAAATTACCCGGCAGTATTTTCCAATATAACTGATAAGCTGGAAACAAAACCTTGGGCAGTTTACCTAATTGGCATAATTCTATTTCTTGCCATTCTTTCTTTGATAGCAATCAATATACATGGTGAACTTGGTGGGTCTCATAATAGATTTCCTGTAAATTAAATTTATAGTTTTATGATGCAACAAAGCAAACTTTTATACTTAATAATAATTGCTCTTTTTACACAGTGTCAACCAAATGAAAATATTAAAGATCATTTATGGCCGGATGTAAAACCTGAAAATAAACCTGGAACCTATTGGTGGTGGATGGGAAGTGCAGTCGATAAAGAAAATCTCACTTATAACCTTGAATCTTTAGCGGAAGCAGGAATCGGAAATGTACATGTTATTCCAATTTATGGGCTTAGAGGTGAAGAACATCGATATATTGATTTCCTAAATCCCAAATGGATGGATATGCTTGATTTTACAGTTAAAGAAGCAAGCAGGATGGATATGAACGTCGATATGAGTACTACTACCGGATGGCCATTTGGCGGATCTCATGTAGGCTCTTCTTATGCTGCATCAAAAATTGAATTTGAAAAAATTGAAGTTTCGGGGAATAAAAGAATAGTTAAACAACTTACTACTGTGAATTTAGAGGCTGTTATTGCTTATTCAGATGATAATCAAATTGTTAATTTATCTGATAAAATAGCGGAGAATGGTGTATTAAGCTGGCTTGCACCAATTGGAAAATGGGAAATATATATTACGTATAAATTAGGGACAGGGCAAAAAGTGAAACGGGCAGCACCGGGGAATATTGGCCTGGTGTTAGACCCATTTTCACCGGATGGTTTAACGTATTATTTAGAAAGGTATAACAAAGCATTTAGAAATTACAATAATATAGGTCTTCGTGCGCAGTATCACGATTCCTATGAATACTACCATGCTAGCTGGACAAATAATTTTTATGATATTTTTCAATCAAAAAATGGATATGACCTTAGGAATTTCCTGCCCGGTCTTTTAAATTCGGTTAATGTCAATTTATATATTAAAGCGGATTATAGACGTACTCTTGCAGATCTTCATTTGGATTATATAGAAAAATGGACTAGCTGGTCACATCAAAAAGGATGGATAACACGAAATCAGGCTCATGGAGCACCAGGGAATTTGTTAGATCTATATGCAGCTTCGGATATACCGGAAACAGAGACTTTCGGATCAAGGAAATTTGAAATCCCGGGTCTTCGTTATGTGATGGAGAATAATTCAACAAGTGAACCACCAAATCCGTTGATACTTAAATTTGCTTCTTCTGCTGCTCATGTCACAGGTAAAACCCTCATTGCATCAGAAACAGGAACATGGTTGCGTGAGCATTATAAATCGTCATTATCGCAGGTGAAACCAGAAATTGATGAACTTTTCTTCAGTGGAATTAACCATATTTTTTATCATGGTAACGCCTATTCACCAAAAGATGCAGCATGGCCTGGATGGATATTTTATGCTTCCACCCATTTTGAAAAAGAAAATGCTTTTTGGTATGATTTTTCAGAACTGAATGCTTATGTTACCAGATGTCAATCTATTCTGCAATCAGGTAAACCAGCAAATGATGTACTTCTATACTGGCCGATAGAAGATATATATCATGCATATCCTAATTTTTTGGTTAAAACAATGAATGTTCACGATACTGAGTGGTTTGAAAGTTCAGAATTTGGGAAATTAGCTTCCACG
>JAOZNO010000389.1 GCA_029933755.1 Bacteroidales bacterium
TAACACAATTAATTTACAGCTAAGCGGAATGACCAATGACAGCGAAGCAAATGACAATTTAATGACTAAAAACATAATTAGAAGGATTAAAGAATCAAAGGAATAATACATTCAAGACAAAAAATAATAGAATATGGACGCAATAGGTATTTGGGTATTAGTATTAAGTTTTATCGTATTATTAAGTATTGGTGTTCCCATCTCGTTTAGTTTGGGTATTTCAGCCACTTTAACCATCATGGTAAGCATTTCACCATTAGCGGCATTTACTACTGTGGCACAACTTATGGCCTCCAGTCTGGACAGCTTCACACTACTTGCCATACCTTTTTTTGTACTGGCAGGGCAATTAATGAACAAAGGCGGAATAGCTGTACGGCTTATTAGCTTTGCCAAAGCTTTGGTTGGCCATTTACCCGGTGGACTGGCATTTGTAAATATTATGGCGAATATGTTGTTTGGTGCAATTTCAGGATCAGCAGTGGCAGCAGCTTCGGCAATTGGTAGCATTATGCACCCACGAATGACAAAAGAAGGATACGCAGAACCTTTTTCTGCATCAGTAAATATTACTTCAGCTACTACAGGCTTAATTATTCCACCGAGTAATATTTTAATTGTGTACTCTTTAGCAAGTGGAGGTATTTCAATTGCTGCACTTTTTATTGCCGGTTATATTCCCGGAATAATAACAGGTTTATTACTTATGGGTGTGGCAGCAAGCATTGCCTATCGAAAAAAATATCCACGTAGTAAAAGAGTCAGCATAAAGGAAGGTTTCTTAAAATTTATTGATGCAATCCCGAGTTTACTCATGCTTGTATTAGTTATCGGAGGAATAATTGCAGGAATATTCACTGCAACCGAAGCATCGGCTATTGCTGTTTTTTATGCCCTTATACTGGCATTTATTTATAAGGAATTAAAGATAAAAGACTTACCCGACGTTTTATTAAAAACGGTTTCTACATCTGCAATAGTCCTGTTTTTAGTAGGCACATCAATGGCTCTATCATGGATAATGGCCTATGAAGATATTCCACAAACAGTAAGTGCAGGATTATTAAGTTTAAGTGATAATCCTATCATCATCCTTATTTTAATTAATTTAGTGCTGTTAGCAGTTGGTACATTTATGGATATGACCCCGGCAGTTTTAATATTTACACCTATATTTTTGCCGGTTGTAACAAGTCAATTAGGAATTGATCCTATTCAGTTTGGAATTATATTGGTTCTAAACCTGAGCGTGGGTATTTGCACACCACCTGTTGGCACTTTATTATTCGTGGGTTGTAGTGTTTCTAAATTAAAGATAGAACAAGTAATAAAACCCATGATTCCTTTTTACATTGCGATGGTTGTTGGTTTAATGTTAGTTACATTTATTCCCGAACTAAGTCTTTGGTTACCAAAAATATTTGGTTTGATAGAATAAAACTTGTGTCTGCTCCGAAAGTGTGATTTTCTGCATTCAGCCGCTAAGCGAATTCTTAATAGGCAGATATATAGAATAATACACCCTTACCTTTAATAGGATTACCCGCTAAGCGGCTTTTCGGACTGCCGTCAACCTTGTTGTCAATGAAAAGGAAGCTATTACAAGAATATAAGAAGCATTAACGACTATAGACTAATAACATGAAAGAATTAAACAAAAATACGGTAAAACATTACAAACAAAATCCGGTAAAAATAGTTCAATTTGGTGAAGGAAATTTTTTAAGGGCATTTATTGACTGGATATTTGACAATCTAAACGAAAGTGAAAATTTCAATGGTTCAGTCACAATTATTCAACCTATTGAGCAAGGGCTAACGGATATAGTTAACCATCAAAATGGTTTATATCATGTTTTTATAAAAGGGCTGGTAAATAATGAGGTAGTTGAAGATATTCGCTTAATAAAATCAGTCAATAAGTGCATTAATCCATATATTGATTATGCTGACTATGAACAATTAGCCACGCAGGAAAGTATTGAATACATTATTTCAAATACTACCGAAGCAGGGATAGAATATGTGGATGAAAAATTAATTCCAAATAAAATAGCCAAAAGTTATCCCGGAAAGCTAACACAATTTCTTTACAAAAGATTTCAGCATTTTAATGGAGACAAAAACAAAGGTCTTACCATATTACCATGCGAGCTTATAAATAATAATGCTGACGAGCTAAAAAAATGCATTTACAAATACATTGATGTATGGAATTTAGGTACTGATTTTAAACAATGGATTGAAAAAGCAACTAGTTTTCATAATACATTAGTAGATAGAATTGTTACAGGTTATCCAAAAGATAATATTCAAGAATATCAGGAAAAGATCGGCTATAAAGATAACTTAATAGTAACAGCAGAACATTACCATTTATGGGTAATTGAAGGGAAAAACGACAATAAATTAAATCAATTATTCAAAAATAGTAATTTAAATGTTTTATTAGTAGATAAGCTGCAACCGTATCGAACAAGAAAAGTCCGGATTTTAAATGGTGCACATACATCTATGGTACCCGTAGGTTTATTGAATGGGAATACAACCGTTCAGCAAACTGTTGAGCAAACCTTTACAAAAGATTTTGTACAAAGTGTTATTTTTAATGAAATTTGCCCTATACTTGATTTTCCTGAAAAAGAAATTACCGAATATGCCAATGAAATAATTAACCGATTTAAAAACCCAGCTATAGCTCATCAGCTGAGTAGTATTGCCCTAAATTCAATTTCCAAATTCAAAGTAAGAGTACTACCTTCAATTATTGATTATTATAATAAATTCAATAAATTACCAGTAAACCTCAGCTTTGCTTTTGCTGCATTAATCGTATTTTACAAAGGAAACGGAATGCCTGTAAACGATGATAAAGAAACGGTAAATATTTTCACTAACTTATGGGAAAAGCACAATATTAACAATTTGGTTAAAAAAGTACTGGAAAATAAAGCATTTTGGGATAAGGATTTAAATTCTATTAACGGTTTAACTGATAGTGTGACTAAGGCTGTTAGCCTTATTGTAGACAAAGGAGTAGAACAAGCATGGAAAGAGTTTTGCGGATAAATATAGAATTTAATTGTTAATGAAAAGAAAGCAAATGAATACTATATGACAGTGAAGCGAATGACCAATGACAGCGAAGCGAAATGACTGCTTATAAATAGGATCAGTTTTTAATTTCGTTCAAAAGCAATTTAATTTCCTAAATATTATTAATCCAACACATGAAACAAAAAGCAATTACAATAAACCCCAAAGATAATGTAGCCGTTGCACTTGTTGATCTACCTAAAACTGAAACAGTCACAGTAAACAACACTCATTGTAAACTTATTGATACAGTTAAAGCAAAGCATAAGTTTGCATTAAAACCTTTCAGTAAAGGTGAAAACATCATTATGTATGGCTTGCTTGTAGGAACCACTACACAAAGCATTAAAAAAGGTGAAATATTAACAACAAATAATGTAAAGCACAGCAGCAGTAAAGTAACTGGAAAAACAAAAAGCATCAAATGGACAGAACCGGATATTTCAAAATGGAAAGACCGTAAATTTTTAGGTTTTAAGCGTAAAGATGGGCAAGTTGGGACACAAAACATATGGTTATTCTTCCCGCTGGTTTTTTGCGAAAATAATAATATTGAAATACTTAAAGATACGTTTGAAAAAGAGTTAGACTATTTTGAAGCTTCAGATTACCAAAAATTATTACGTTCGTTATTATTAACAAATAAACTTGTTAAAAGCGAAGGCTTCTCTCAGAGCGAAGCCTTCGCTAAAAATCCACTAAAAAACATTGAACTTAAATTCATTACCCACCCGGGTGGTTGTGGTGCAATAAGGCAGGATGCAGAGGAACTTTCGCAATTATTAGCAGGATATGTAAATAATCCAAATGTAGCGGGAGCAACGATTTTAAGTCTAGGTTGTCAGAATCTTCAAATAGAACTGTTTAAAAATGCGGTAAAAAAAATAAACCCTGATTTTAACAAGCCACTTTTAATTTACGAACAACAGCAAATAGGTAGTACGAAAAAAATGTTAGATCAGGCTATTAAAGAATCAATAACAGAAATATTTAAAGAGGACAAACAAGAGAGGAAGCCTGAAAGTTTATCGAATTTAAACATTGGCTTAGAATGTGGTGGTTCTGATGGTTTTTCTGGTATTTCTGCAAACCCGGTTTTAGGTTATGTTTCAGATATGATGGTAGCACTGGAAGCCTCAGTTGTTTTATCAGAATTTCCTGAGTTATCAGGTGTCGAACAAGATATTGTAAACCGTTGTGTAAAACCTAAAGATGCAAAACAGTTCCTGGAGCTCATGAAACAGTTTGAAGAGAAAGTAATTGCAGCCGGTTCAGGTTTTGATATGAATCCTTCGCCCGGGAATATTAAAGACGGACTTATTACCGATGCCATGAAATCTGCCGGGGCGGCAAAAAAAGCAGGCTCCTCCCCTATTGTTGCTGTTTTGGATTATGGTGAATATATAACAAAAAAAGGTCTGTCACTTTTGTGCACACCAGGGAATGATGTAGAAAGCACGACCATTATGGCCGGTGCCGGAACAAATATGATTTTATTTACAACCGGTTTAGGAACACCTACGGGTAT
>JAOZNO010000011.1 GCA_029933755.1 Bacteroidales bacterium
AAACGAATTTATCCAATCGAAACCTTGTTTTTGGTATGGCCTTAATTTAGCTTTTATTTTTGGTGAAAGTTTAAACTTTTGATGCGTAAGTTTATTCATTTTTTTCACCAAATCTTCATCAATATCCTCAATCTCGTTACTTAGTAGCTGAAAATGATGCTTTTCAAGATTAAAGACTTCACCATCAGGTTTACTAAAAAGAATAAAGTCCTGGTATTTTGAAAACCATTCTTCCGGAATTATTGCAATTTCACCATTAGGTAATACAAACTCTTTTTTATTATTAATAATATGGTTTCTTAATTGTGTAAATGGAAAACTAAACCCTCCAAAATTTACAGTTGCTTTTACATCAAACCAATCATTAGAATCATCAACTTTAAAATCAATCCATGCCTTTTCAATAAAATATTTTTTATTAAAAAACTTCTGTTGAATATCAAAACTGTTTTCCTTTAATACAGAACCAAATTGGTTCAACCACTGTATAAGCTCAGAATCATTTTCTGAACTTTCATCATCTTTTGGTAGTTTAAAATTGTTTTCACCAGTATTAAGCAGGCCAATTGATTGTAAAAAGTCTGTTTTTCCTTTTTCAAAAGTAAAATCACGATCAATTAGTTCATATTTATAATTTTCATCATTAATTATTGCTTTTACGAATTTATTTTTTTGATAATGAGGACTAATCGTATTGCCATCATAATCAAACTTAAGAATCATATTAAACTGGTTTTTCCAGTCTTTTTCAACTATTAAAACAGCTACAGGAATTATTTTCCGATTAATAATCTCAAATCCAATTGCATTAACTTTATATTTTTCAATAGATTTTTGTACAAAAGTCTCAAAATATTTTTTTTCAGCAGTTTTTGGAATAATAATATGTTCTTTTATCAGGAAAGGACGGATTTTTTTCCCATCAATACCCTCGGGCTCAGGTTTAAAAAAGTAGAGTTTATTTTCCAGGAGTAAGCAACATGGAGAGTTTGTAATAATATAACCCGGTTTATTATATAAACTCAGCTCTGTTTTACCATCATTTACAGTTAAAAAATACTTACTTACTTCCTTTTCTTTTGAGAAATTAAAAACAGTTTCAGAAAAACCCTGCTGTATATTAATTTTATCCTCATCATAAATATTTTTGCTATCTGTATTAAAATATAAAGAGGTATCTGAATCTTTTAAAACATCAAAAAGTTTTGCTAATCGTTTTTCAATATATTCACGTATTTGAACTTTGAGTGTTTCATCATTGAATTTTGTAATAAAATCACGTGTTGAAAGTTTTTTCTTTGAAAATAGTTTGGCAATTTCCGAATCGGTATAATTATCGGTTATTTTTATTAATTTTTGCTGTATTTCCGAATATTCCTTAATCTTTCCCCCAAGATTATTTCCAGAAATACTCTCAATAACTGTAAAAAACTCCTTATTTTTTTTTTCAACCCAATATGCCCTGGCAATCCATCCAAAAATTCGATGCTCTTTAAGGCCAATAATAAATTCTCTGTTCATAATTTACTTTTTGCAGTAGACAAAATTAGGTTAATCGTGCAAACTTGCAAATGTAAAGATGTGAAAATTTAGAAATTTTATGATTGTAGATAAATTTAAACTATCGGGTAAAAACCCATTCTTTTTCTTTTGAAAGATCTGAATTGAAGTGGTAATTTGCTAAATCAAATGCTTTTATGTCTTCTGCATTTGTAATGTTATTTTGAAAAATAAAACGTGACATTAGTCCACGAGCCTTTTTAGCAAAGAAACTGATTATTTTATATTGCCCATTTTTATTATCCTTAAAAACAGGCGTAATCACATCATAATTAAGATTTTTAACTTGAATTGACTTAAAATACTCATTCGAGGCTAAATTAATTAATACTTTCTCGCCTGAACTTTTTTCAATAGCTCTGTTAATTTCAGATGTAATCTTGTTTCCCCAAAACTCATAAAGATTTTTGCCACCAGGATTGGTAAGTTTCGTTCCCATCTCAAGACGATACTCCTGAATTATATCAAGAGGTGATAACACGCCGTATAAACCTGAAAGTATTCTTAAATGCTTATTTGCAAATTCAATTTCCTGGTTGTTTAAACTTTCTGCATCTATACCCTGATAAACATCACCTTTAAAGACGAATAAAGCCGGCTTTGCATTTTGATCATTAAATGGCAGGTGCCACTTTACAAATCGCTCATAATTTAACTCAGCAAGTTTGGCACTTATGCTCATAAGTGAAGATAGTTCTTCCTGCTTATATTTTCTTAATTCTTTAACTAAAATTTGTGCTTCGTCAAGAAAAACAGGTTCTGACTTTTTTTTAAAATTACTATTTTGTGAAAAACTCAGAGATTTTGCAGGAGAAATAACAAGTAACATCCGTGTTCGTATTTATATTTGTATCATTAGGGCACAAATTCCCCATATTTACTTTTTAAATTGTTACAGTCCACTATAATAACAAAAATACTGCAGGCAAAAGCAAACTGCCTACAGTAACAATTAGTTGTATAACAAAAAAAAGGAGCGTTCTTCCTAAACTTAATAGTTATAGGAACATTCCATTAACTGGGTATAATTAATTAAAATCCTTTATTGAACAGATTCTACAATTTCACCATCTTCTAGTTGAAAGATTTCTTGTACAGTGGTATCAAAATATTGTGAAATCTTAAGGGCAGTAATAACAGAAGGAGCAAATTTACCCGTTTCAATTGCATGAATCGTTTGCCGGGAAACACCAATTGCCTCTGCTAATTGACCTTGAGTCATATTTTGTTTCGCTCTTTCAACTCTTATTGTATTTTGCATTTTCTAATAATTTAAGATTAGGAATAAGCATTCTAGTTAGCTATTCTATCAGCAATAATTTTGCCGAAGTCTATTTTTTATCAACACAAAGATAAAAAAATATTTCAAATGACAAGAATATATTACATTTTTTTTAGTATAATATATTTTTTGTACATTTTTAAATAAAAAATGTCGACAAACATCGACATTTTTTTCATTATTTATATTTTTACAATTCGTTAAGGTCTTTTCACTACCCTAATACCAACGTTTCCATAACTCTTATTTGGTCCCATTGTTTCTCTGGCAGTCAGCCTCATATAGTTAATTCTAAAACTCCATCCACCTCCCCGGTAAACTCTTCTCACACCTTTATCAGGTCCTGTTGGATTATCTTCAGGGCTTTTCTGATAGTATCCTTTAGCATATAAATCCCAACACCATTCCCTAACATTACCACTCATATCATGAGCTCCAATTTCATTTGCTTTTTTGGTACCAACCGGTTGTGGCCTTCCTCCTGAGTTACCAGAATACCACACAACCTCATCGGGATTATTGCCACCACTGTACGCATACCCTTTTGACTTATTTCCTCCTTTAGCAGCATACTCCCATTCAGCTTCTGTTGGTAATCGATATCCATTTGCATCAAAATTACAAACAACAACAGTAGCCAAACTATCGCGACTAATTGTATAACATTTATCTAGCCCTTCCATTCTGCTAAGCCAATTACTATACATAACTGCTGATTCCCAGCTAACATTCATCACGGGATTTTTTCCACGACCTAATTGAGCATCATCTGGTCGTTTCCAACCTGTTGATATACAAAAGCGATCAAACTGATCAAAGGTAACTTCGTATTTACCAATTGAAAAACTACTCAAGGTAACCTTATGTTCAGGTGATTCATCCTGACTTACCGCATAATCGTTGCCCATAAAGAATGAACCACCTTCAACCTGAACCATCTCCATCATTTGTGCATTCGAAAATATTGAAAACAACAAAACTAGCGATATACTTAAAAAAACTTTCTTCATGTTCTTATTTTTAATTGCTTGTTCCATTAAATTAGACTTTTACATATCTAAACTATTTGATGTTAAATCAACTAGCATGCTCCTCATCACTCAATTATCTTAAATTGAAAAAGATAAAATCTAATAACATCTAAGAAAAAATCGTGCCAAAAGTAAGTGTATCAAAGCTATCAATTTGTTTAAATAGGTAAAACTAATTTAAGTTACTGTTAGATTAATGATTTAGATAGAAAACGAAATCTATTTTATATTATTATATGCTTGTTTTATTAAATAGATTTTTCAATAATACAAATCTATAAACTATTCTCATTTTTTAAAATATACTTTTACCAGTTTCCATCTTTTTTGTTTCAAATTCAATTATCTATGAACTAATTCACTTTATTTTACTTATGGCCACCTACTATTCGTTATTTTTTCGCAAAAAAACTTTTTTTTTGTTTTGATAGAATCTTATTCGCCTTAATATTTATAGTAAATGAAACGGAAGGTAATAATTTATCTTTTAACCAATAAACAGGATAATCTTTTGTTGTAAAAATTGCACACATTGTATTTGAAACATGGAAAAGATTTTCCCTGTATTTTTTTGGAGTTCCTTCAATAATTGCACACATAAGCTCATACCTTATCTTTTCAGGAGAATAACCGTAATCGTGCCAGATAATCGTACTTGTCTCATTCTTGATTAATTTGAAAGCAGTTTCAGTATCCTTTTTTACCGAATCGAAATGATGATCACCATCAATAAAAACCACATCATTTTTTTGATAATAAGGCGAAAAATCAAAATTCATAGAATTTCCTTTGAGATGTGTGATTCCGTTTATTTTTTTTGAGAAAAAATCTTGTTGTCCGATATATTTTTCAGAAAGTCCTAAACTTTGCAGTTCTGTTGTTGGTAAATTAAGCGTATAACATTCTTTTGCAAGTCCAGATACATTTGCAACACTTTCTCCACGCCATGTACCAATTTCAAAGTAATTTGCTTCAAAATATTTTTTTGTTATTTTTTTAATCAATGCCAAATCACTAATTAGCGATCCGCCATCCAATAACGAATAGTACTCAATCGTTTCATCAAAGTCAGTAGATAAATCAAGAATATCAATTACAGGTAGCCCATCTTCAAAACCAAGATTTTTTGCATGATGATCATAGGCCGAATTTTGTTCCAAAATGATATTCAATAATGCTGGATTTCTAAATAGAACTTTTGCTAATCTTTTTACTTTTGAAAATTTAGACATAAGGCCACCTCTATTAATTACTTTGTTGCAAGAAACAAATATAATGAACAATATGCAAGTTTACCCTGTTATGCAATATTACAGGGGCATAAATATTTTTTAATAGCCGAGTTATTTAAAAATATTTTAACGAAGCCAGATTGTTTAGTAGATTTGTTCCCTCTGGGTTTTCAGAGTTTTCTTTTGAAGATATAATACAAATATAATCAAAGTGATAAATCCTGAAACCCACATTGAAATTGCAGTAGCCCAAGCAGCCCCCCAAATACCATATTCCAGAATTAATATATAGTTTAGTATAATATTAAGAATTAATGATCCAATTGAGATATATGCATTAATTTGTGCCCAATCTGTTGCAGTTAGGATATTACCAAGAGGTATCCTTAATATGAAACCTGCCGATATTGAAATAGAGAAAATCCAGATTAAGTCACCTACACTTTCATAACCATCTCCAAAAAATACGCCCCAGAAACTTGAGGTTAAATAAAAAAAGAAAATTATAATAATGGAAAGAGGTAGAAATATTTTTATGTAATTCAAAAAGTATTGCGATAAATAAAGCCTGTTTTTCTCATTTTCTGCGAATTTAATATAGTCTGTTGTTATAAAAATAGCAGGAACAAATCTCAGGCTAAAAGGTATTAATCCTGAGGCTTTATATGACGCAAGCTCACCACTATCTTTAATAATATTTCCAAGCATAACAATATCAATTCCATATAAAAACTGAGATGATACCGCACCTGCACTTACAATTAAACCGTATTTCCAAAAGGATTTTAAATTAATAGATGCATCTAAAGGTGTTTTGGTGAATTTGAGTAATTTATATTTTATAATTATAATTATTGAAATAATGAAAGGAGTTATTACCAGGGCAAACACATAGCCGTACGCCCCATAAAAATAAATCGAAAGTATTGTTATTAAGAGTAATGATGCGTAATATATAATATCCCAGATAGCATAAAGATGATTTTTATGTATAAGTCTGAAATAATTCTTAATAAATTCGAATAATGTTAATCCTATAATTTGAAAAACAAGTATTTTGAAATAAAATAATGATCCGGGGAGATTAGATGTGAGAAAAGGAATTGCCGCCCCAAGCAGAAAACTGAGCAATACAGATAATATAAGTCCTCTTTTTAATGCATAATTAAATAAAATATATTTCTGCTGTTCAGTTTTAAGTCTTGCACCAAACCTGATAAGCCCCTGGAATGCTCCCATCCCCATAAAAGGTACTACAAAACTGATTATTGAGTTTGCGTAGGTAATATCTCCAAAAGTATCTTTCAATATTAGCCTGATAGCTATATAAGAAATAGCGAAACTTATAAGTTTTGTTAATACAATAGATGTAAAGACATAAATGCCCTTACTTTTTAAGAAAGATGTTATGAATAGACTAAATTTCAAATTTGTTTCGGTGTTAAAACGTCCTTATAAATATTAATAAACTGTTGTCCTACTTCATCATAGCTATATTTTTCAATTGCATTTTTCCTAATATTTAGTGTGTCATATTTTATATAGTTATCAATCATATACGACATTTTATTACAAAGAGTTTTTTCATCCTTAGAAACTATTAATACACCATTTGAATCATCAACCATTTCATTAACACCTCCCACATCCGAACTTATCACCGGTAACCCAATACATAAGGCTTCACTTATTACACAAGGAAGGTTCTCATAATTACTAAAAAGTATAAAAGCATCACTTTGCCGCATATAAGTAGCAATTTCATCAATTGGTCTTGCTCCTTCAATTTGAATAATATCCTTAGGAATATCTAGCTGTTCCGCGTATTTAGTATGTGGCTGCGTGTCACCATCACCAACAATAAGGAAATAAAAGTCTGTCCTTTTACGACTCAAAGCTTTTATGGTTCGAAGTATTCCCGAAATATTTTTATGATTATCATTAAGTGTTGAAACGTGAATAAACCGGAATGGAGAATGAGCTGGTTCTTTTAACGAAAATAAATCAGTATCTACAACATTAGGTACAACCTTATAATTTCCCTTAATTCCCAATTTTTGCATTGAATTTCTAAGATCATTTGAAACCGGCAAAATGAATGATGCCTTTGAAACAATCTTTCTTGACAGTTTCAAATCTATTAAGGATAACTTTTCACTATTTACAGGTAAATATCCAGTCCAGTGTTCTGTAATAACAAAGGGGATACTAAACTTTTTATGTAAATAATTTGCTATACTCCCTATAGGAAAAATTATATTGGTATGTATCAGGTTAATGGTTCCTATCTTTTTTCTTAAATCAAGGAATGCGTCTAAATAAAGTCTTCTTAAAACAAAGTATTTTTGTATTTGCCCAATTATTGGAATACTGTTTTTTATCTTAGGGTAATAAATTTGTATAGTCTGCACGCCCCTATTTTCAGATACTATTATTTCAGTTGTAGTGATATCTTCCTCTGAACAAGCATGCAGTACATAAACATTTGCAAATTTAGCAACAGCAACAGCATGTCTGGCAACAAAATTCCCATTATATGGATTATTCCTACACGGATACCAGCTTGATAAGAATAAGATATTCAGTCTATCTTGCATTTGACAAAACTAATACATTTCTTCATTTCTTATCCTGCAAGATTTATAAATATTGAGAATACTAATATTGAGTCTGCTCCGAAAAGTATGATTTTCTGTATTTAGCCGCTAAGCGGCTTTTCGGAGTGCCGTCAACATTTATGATAAGAATTTCTTTATTATTGATGATATTTGTTCATACTCCAACAAAAAGCCATCGTGCCCATAATCAGATTTAATCATATTTAATTCAGAATCAGGAATGTACTGCTTAAGCACATGTTGCTCTTCAGGTAAAAAAAGTATATCCGAATTTATTCCTATAATAAGAGTATTTGCCTTAATCAGTGCTAAAGCATTCTCAAGCCCAGCTCTGTTTCTTCCAACATTATGACTATCAAGCACTTTTGATAAAGTATAATATGAATATGCATTAAAGCGGTTTTTAAGTTTTTCACCTTGATACCTTTGATAAGATTCCGCTTTAAAGTTACCTTTTAGCTCATTTGTTTCTTCTGCCTGTGATTTATTGTAAGCTACCGAGCTTCTATAACTAATTAAAGCTATTGATCTGGCAACTTCAAGACCTTTAGCACCTCCTTCAGGTTTATCTTCATAAAAACTCGAATCCGCTTCAATAGCCATACGTTGTGAAGCACTAAATGCAATTCCCCAGGGCGAGAACTTTGCATTTGTGGCAATAAGAAAAAGATTTTCAATTCTTTTGGGCTGCATAATTGCCCACTCAATTGCCTGATGTCCACCAACAGAACCACCTGTTAATATATATATATTGTCGATTTTAAGATAATCTGCCAATATTTGATGAGCATTTACAATATCGCGTACTGTAATTAATGGAAACTCACGATAATAAGGCTTAGATGTTTCCAAATTTACCGACAATGGCCCGGTTGTTCCATAGGCTGAACCTAAAATATTTGCACAAATAATAAAATGCTTTTCAGGGTCAAAAGACAGCCCTTCACCAACCATACCCGGCCACCATTCAGCAGGATCTGAATTTGCCGTAAAGGCATGACTAATCCAAACGACATTTGATTTATTTTTATTCAATTTACCATAAGTGGTATATGCAATTTCAATAGCAGGTAAATATTTGCCCGATTCTAATTGAAAGACTTTATTGTGTTTATATATCTCAGTCATTTGCTATACCATAATTTATAACTAATTTTCTATTTTTGAAAAAGCTTGTTCAATATCTGCTTTTATATCATCAATATGTTCAATACCAAGCGATAAACGCAAAAGGTTTTCTGTTACACCTGCTGCTGCCTGATCGTCACTACTTAATTGTTGATGCGTAGTAGCTGCTGGTTGAATTATTAAGGTTTTAGCATCACCTACATTAGCCAAATGACTTACTAGTTTTAAACTTTCAACAAATTTTGTGGTAGCCGTTTTATCACCTCTTATGGTAAAAGATAATACTCCACCAAAACCATTGTTCAGATATTTTTTAGCATTTTCATGACTATTGCTTGATTTTAAACCCGGATAATTAACAGTCTCTACAGCAGGGTGTTCTTCAAGCCATTTTGCGATTACCAAAGCATTATCAACAGTCCGTTGTACACGTAGCGATAAAGTTTCCAGCCCTTGTATTAATAAAAATGAGTTAAACGGACTAATTGCCGGACCAAAATCTCTTAAACCTTCAACACGTGCCCTGATAATAAATGCAATATTCCCAAATGATGAATCAGCACCAAAAGTATCCCAAAAGTTCAATCCATGATAACTTTCACTAGGTTCGCTAAATTGAGTGAATTTACCATTTCCCCAATTATAGTTTCCACCATCAACAATTACACCACCAATACTGGTTCCATGTCCACCAATCCATTTTGTAGCTGATTCAACAACCACATTAGCACCTAGTTTTAATGGTTGTGCTAAATATCCACCTGCACCAAATGTATTATCCACAAAGAAAGGGATATCGTATTTTTTTGCCAGTGAAGCTATTGCTTTAAAATCAGGCACACTAAAACCCGGGTTACCAATAGTTTCGGTATAAATTACCTTGGTATTTTCATCAATTAATGGTTCAAAACTTTCTGCTTTATCGTCTTTTGCAAACTTTACCGTTATGCCCAAATTTTTAAAAGTATGTTTAAACTGGTTATAAGTTCCGCCATACAAAAAAGGTGAAGTAACAATATTATCCCCCGGCTTTAAAATATTATTCAAAGCAATAAATTGAGCCGCATGTCCTGATGCTACAGCCAGTGCAGCAACACCGCCTTCCAATGCAGCAATTCGTTTTTCAAACACATCGGTAGTTGGATTCTGAAGACGAGTATAAATATTGCCAAATTCTTTTAAAGCAAACAAGTTTGCACCATGTTCCGAATCTTTAAAAACATATGAAGCAGTTTGATAAAGTGGAACAGCCCTTGATAATGTATCACTGTCAGGTGTATGTCCTGCATGTACTTGTAATGTATCGAAATGATATGTATTTTCCATTTTGTTTATTTTTAAATTAAGCAAGCCCTTTTAAAATACCTTTATACTAATGCAATATCCGTAGTACGAACTACTGTTCATTATACATTACGCACAATTATATTAAGCTAAGTTTTAATGAACCGTACCACTACGCTCTATAAATAATATTAGTTTTCAATAAAAGAATTAATAGTAAATTGATTGTTTGTTTGAAATAATGCTTTGTGCAATTTCAGAAGTGCTTTTTTTGTATTCTTTTCATCAATTAGCAAGTAGGTAACCACATCAGAAGCACCAATTGAGCTTAAATGAATATTAATACCTTCTTCAGAAATAGCAGTAAGAATTCTGGCTCCTACTCCATAAGCTTCAGTCATTCCATTACCAACCACTGCTATAAGTGCAAGATCCTTTTTCACTATAACACCGGTAATTGACTGTAAATCCAGCTTCTTTATCAAACTGGCAGCTTCCTCAATTATATCCTTATCCAATAATAAATTAATTGAGATTTGTGAAGTAATAACCGAATTAATGTTAATTGCGTTAATATTAAGCACCTTTGTTATTTCTGAAAGAATTCCCGGAATATAACCAACACCCGGACCTTTTATACTCAAAACACCTGTATTATATTCAACTGTTACACTTTTAGCAACCTCTGGATGTACTGAGACTTTGTTATCAATAACTGTTTGCGGTACATCGCAAGGATTATCTTTAAAAATATTAAAAATTCTGATTGGAATATTCGTATTTTGAACAGGCTCTACCGTTCTTGGGTGTAATATTCCAGCTCCAAAATAAGCTAATTCAGCAGCTTCGAGATAAGTAAGATGCCTGATTGGTTTAGGGTTTACGACATGTTTTGGATCACCTGTCATAAAACCATCCACATCTTTCCATATATCTAATGATTTGGCATTTAAACAATGGGCAAAAGCAGCCGCACTATAATCAGAGCCACCCTTTCCAAGTAAAGTTACTTCAGATTTTTCAGAAATCGCATAAAACCCCGGAACAATATAAATTTTGCTTTCCAAAAATTTATTAGCAATATTTTTTTTAGAAGATTCTAAATTAACACTTGCATTTCCAAAAACACCATCGGTTAATAAACCTGCTGTTTCAGGAAATACAATCTTAGAATCCAGCCCCTTATCCTTTAAAACTCCATTTAGAACGATTGCACTAAGTTTTTCGCCAAAACTTAGAATATAGTCATTTGCTTTCTCAGGAATATCTCTGACAAAGAAAATCCCCCTTAAATATTGCTTTAAAGTATTTAATTGTTCAGAAACTTGTGCAAAAGTTTTATTTCTTATTTCAGTATTCTCAATCGTTTCCAGAATAATTTCAGATTTAAGCTGATATAAAAAATCATATAATGATGAAGCTACATCCTCTTCCGTGAAAAAAGTATCAAGACTGTGTCTTATTTTATCTGTTACGCCAAAAAATGCCGATACAACAATTATTGGTGGCAGTTCATAGGACTTAATAACCTTAATAACCTGTAAAATTGTTTGGGCATTTTTGAGACTGGAACCACCTATTTTTATAATATTTCTTTTACTCATTTTTGTATTTTTTTTGGGAAGCCGTTAAAACATCTGAATTATTTTAGCAAACTGCATTATAAAACAATTTGTTTTCTAAAACACAGCCAGGAGAGCTATGCAACTTATGCGCTAGATTTTAACTACAAAAAGTCAATTAAAAAAATCTGCGCTATAGCATGCACATCCAAATTGATTGCAAAACCAAGATGGTGTTCAAACTAATAATAAAAAATTGTAAATTCTTTAACATGATTTCAGTTCTTTAAATTTATAATCTCCCGTTTTTTCGGGATTAGGTATTGGCACCTTGCCTAAAGCAGGCAGGTTGTCAGAGTTTCACAGAGCCTATTCTCTCCACTCTTCTGTATAAATCAAACAACTTTCATTTGTACTAAGGGTAACCTTTAAGAACACCTTAAAGTTCTATGTACATTGAAGGATTATTTGAATTCTTGAGGACAAAACTAAATCAAAGTTTTTTATCTGGCAAATTTAATTTTAAAAAATTCATTACAAATACTACTATTTTAAGTTAAAACCAAACAATTCACAAGCAATATTTTACTAATTAACTGCAAATTACATGAATAAATACGAAAATGGAATTAAACTAATTCAAAATAAACAAACTTGGGCAAATTGTTCTTCTTCACTTCTACTCTCCCGATTAATTTACACTTATTTTAAATACGACTTACTAAAAAACAGCTTAGGAAAGCTCTATTACAGTGAATACCCAAAGCCAAAACTCACTAAAAAGGATTTATTCCTCATTTCTTCAACCAAAATTTTATCGGGTTCCAACATTAATAATCCCGAATTTAAACTCCCCTCTACCAAAAATAAAATTTTTGATGAAATTTTATACTGTACTCCTAAACTAAAAAATATACCCCAATCAACTGATTCAGTTTTATACATAATACTATTCTCCCATGAGCGATCTTCAGGAGGTGCAACTGCATAATTTGTTTCAGTTCCATTATCTTGTGCATTCATTAATATAGCCAGAAAAATTCCTGTTTTAAAATAAGGTTTGACATTCTTACCAAAATTATATTTAAACCCAGCAGGCATTGTAAGGTAATCATAAATTCGTTCACCCTCTGTTTTCGTATTATTTGAAAAATCCTGTGAAGAATATTTAAACCCCTTTTGTTCATAATTAATTTCAAAAATACCATCAATCCGTTTACTCATAGGTTTTAATACAAATACACCAGCACTTATACTCTCTCTATGACTACTGATAAAAGGATAATAGCCTGAAATGTTAGTGAAATTTGGTCCTGCTTTAGCACCTAAAACTACTGATTGTGAATAAAGTGAAACTTCTAGAATTAACAAGAGTATGAATAAAGAGTATTTTAGAAATTTGAACATTTTTTAATGATATATAAAGTTAAAGAAAGCAATTCGACAATAACTCTGCTTTCCTAACGATGATTAATATCCTAAATCAATTTTAATTAACATTTTAAACAGCTTTGAAAAGTTGTTCTACGAACCACTAAACGAAATATCATCAAATAACATAGAAGGAACTTGCCATTTTGCATATGGATATGGGTCATTAAGCATTTCAACCAAACGTTTCCAAAAATCTTTTGCATTACCCGAGATATTCATTTCGTTAATTGGCTTAACAAGTTTTCCATTTTCAATTAAAAAGCCTGAAACTCCATAAGAAAAATCACCCGTAGTTGAGTTCGAATTTCCGCCATTAAAGCTGGTTACCCAAATAGCCTTATTTAGAGAAGTAACTGTTTCATTAAATGACTTTTTACCTGTTTGGAAAATTAAGTTTGAGCTGCTACCTCCATTAATCTTCATTCCTAATTTTCGTCCGTAATAATCATCTACAAAATAAGTTTTAAGTATTCCTTTTTCAATTACAGTTCTTTTTTCAGAAGCAATTCCCTGCTCATCAAAAATTCGAGAGCCCAAACCTTTTAAAATAAATGGATCATCAACAATAGTAAGAATATTAGAAGTGATATTTTTATTAAGCATACCATCTAAATAGGAACTTTTTTGCTGAATTGCCGCTGCAGATAATGGTGACATCAACATGGAAACCAATCCCATTGCTGCCCGGTTCTCAACCAGCATACTATATTTACCCGATTTGACCTTACTTTGTCCAATTTTATTTAATGCTCCATCAGCTGCTTTTTCACCAATAGTTTTTAAATCAGGAATTTCATCCTTAAAACGGGACTGTATATAAAACCAATCCTCGGGACGTGCATCACCATCACGAACAGTCACTTCTGCGCCTACTGAAAAAGAGCTTCCTTCTTTACTAGCCGAAAAACCATTGCTATGCACTTTTAAGCTGTGAAAAGTGCCATCACCATATCCGGCAGCTACCGAAATAATTTTATCACTTTTACTTTTTGCTGCTTCGTAAACTTCTTTTACCGTATTAAGCCTGAATTCTGTATCAATTTCTCCAAACTTATGGTCGAATAGCTCCAAATCCATATCAAAATTAGTAGGATATAATTTGGGATCAGGTAATGAACGAAATTTATCAGCTGTAAGAAATTTAGTTGATAAAACTGCCTGCTCAACAAACTTTTTCAGACTATCTCGATCCAAATCATTGGTTGAGTGACTAGAATATTTATGATTAACATAAACATTTATTGAAAGGCCACTTTGCTGTGCCTCTTGTAACTGCTCAATTTCTCCATCGCGATATTGAATATCAACACCACTATCGTTACTAATATCTATTGCTATTTCATCAGCTCCATTTTTTTTTGCTAAATCAATTACAAATTGAGCCAATGATTCTTTTTCGTTTATTGTCATTTTATATGTTTTTATATTGTCTGTCTGATATAACTTAAAACTTCGTATAAGGAAATTTCATTTGCTGCCTCAATCGTATTTTCTATTCCAATATGTTTGTGAAATGGATATGTACTGATTTTTTTGTGGTAATGCGCATTATCCCAACGCATAATTAACTTGTGATGAAAATCCATCCAATGGAAAGAGTATTTTCTTTTTACAGAATTATCTTCATTAAATATTAACACATCTTTACATGAAAGAATAGAATCATTTTTGAAATAGATATTTGCATCAAAAAGGACTTTATTATAATCAGTATTATAGGTAATAATCTCATAATTTTGAATAATTTCACGAAACTCAAGAATTATGTGCTCCATTATTTTCCTTTTGAAGATTTTTGTAATAATTAGCTGCCTTTTCGTTAACAATTGTTAGCACATCGCTTTGCTTATGATAATTAGTTAAACCTTCATTTTGCAGTGTATTCATTAATTGTTCAGCATTATTAAAACTATGAATTGCCGCTTCCCATTTAATACTGTCATCCCATCTCTCAAAATCTTCCTTTACCTCTCTATTTAAATATTTTTTCTCAAATTCAGTAAAGTCTATTTTGTATTTGGTTTCATAAAACGAAATTTCAGATTTATAGGTAACAATATCTTGTAATAAAGTTTCTGTTAATTTTTTCTTAACAAAAGCTTCGATATTAATAAAGCCTAACTTCTTGACTGTATTTTCAAGTACTACATTCATAATATTATTTATTAACAAAGTTAATGATTTGTCAGCTAAAAATCAACACAAAAAGTATCTTTATCAAACACCCCCAACATTTATTTTTGAAACCTTTACCGTAGGTAAGCCCATTGAGACAGGCACTCCTTGTCCATCTTTTCCGCATGTCCAACCACCTTCAGTCATTTTAAAATCATCGGCTACCATGGTAATATTTTTTAAAACCTCAGGGCCATTACCAATAATATTAATATCCTTAATTGGCTTTGTAATTTTGCCATTTTCAATTAAAAAACCAGATTTTACATAAAAAGTAAAATCGCCACCACCAATCATTACCTGACCATTCGTAAAAGTTTCAGCAATAATTCCTTTTTTTACACTTCTTATTATCTCTTCTCTTTTATGAGGACCCGGCAGCATATAAGTATTTCTCATACGGGGTAAAGGAACGTGACGGAAAGATTCCCGCCTGCCACTTCCTGTTGGTTTCACTCCATAATGCTTTGCACTCAGGCGATCATGCAAATAACTTTTCATGATACCATTTTCAATAAGGTAGGTTTTTTCTGTATCGTTACCTTCATCATCAATATTAATTGAACCTCGCACATTGGGGTTTGTACCATCATCAACAATAGTCACAAAACTTTCAGCTACTGATTTGCCTATTTTATCAGAAAAAATAGATATTTCCTTGCGATTAAAATCAGCTTCAATGCCATGGCCAATCGCCTCATGCAGTAGTATTCCTGAACTTCCTGCTGACAAAACAACTTCCATCTCACCGGGTTCCGGTTTTCCTGCTTCAAAAAGTGCTACAGTACTTTCTACAGCCTCTTTTGCCAATCTATCAATATTTTCAGGAGTAAAAAACTCAATACCATTTCTACCCGACAGATTAAAACTATTTTGCTCCCTTTCTCCATTTTGCTCTGCAATGCAAGAAACCGAAATTTGTCCCATTGGTTGATAATCGTAAGTAATTCGTCCTTCAGAATTTGCAAACAAAATATAACTTGTTGAGTTGGTAAAAGAAATACTGGCTTTAATAACCCTTTTATCTAAGGCAAAAACTTTTTCGTTAATTTGCTGTAAATAAGGTATTTTTTCATCAACACCCACATTTTCCCAAGCAGTTTTTATTGCGTAATAATTTGCAGGGAAATGCTCTTGAAAAGCTACCGGTTTAAATGTTTTATTGTGTTTTGCAATATTGGCAGCCGTTTGTGCTGCTTTTTTCATTGCCTCCGCACTAATTACCTCGGTAAATGAATAACCAGTTTGGTTACCATTTAGCACACGAATACCCACCCCCATGTCTACATTTGAGTATGCACGATTTACCTCTTTATCTTCCAAGCCAATATAATCAGAAATACTGTGTTGGA
>JAOZNO010000390.1 GCA_029933755.1 Bacteroidales bacterium
GTATTTTGAATTATTGCAAAATCACCACTATCATATAAAACACCTAAATAGTTTCGTACAAAACCCGATATTTCCGGGTTATTTTCCTGTGCTTTTACCTGTATTCCAAAGAATAAAACAAAGCTTAATAATAATATTTTTTTCATTTTTTCATTTTTTTATTGTCATATGGAATACCTAAAATAGTCATCCCCTCGTGTGTTTAAAATTAATTGTGGCCTAATATTAAATCTCAGATAAGATTTAGAATCTTAGAATTTCTGTCATAATTCCAAATCTTAGTACATCCAATTGGTGATTAAAATACATGTTGTAATAATCCATTCCGTGATAGAATTGCATGAAGAACCCTATATCTTCAAGGAATTTTGGACTATAAAAAGCAGTGAAGCTTACATTTAACCTGTTCATAGAAATGCTGTTCCAATCGTAAACTTCACCAAACATCCATGTGGCATCAGCTTTTAGCGAAAGCCTTGCTTTTTTTTTACCATTTTTTGCCTTTTCAGGTAATTTAAAAACTGAAAAGCTGCTATTCCACCTATAAAAACTATATATCCCATCAAGTTCTGTCGCTGACATCTTAGGAGGGTGATATGCAAATGAAGTGCGAAAAAATTGAACTGCTTTAAATTTTGTATTATAGAATGTTTTTGTCAAACCGGCTTCAAAATAATTGGTGGAAAAATCACCACTTTCCAAATTTATACTGCCATCGTCTAAAAAAAAATTGCCATCCTGACCGTTTGAATGATGTACAAAACGAGCAAAAGTTGATAATTGTTTAATTTTGGCATTATCGCTAAGCCTGTAATATGCCGTTATTTGGGGCATGTAACTTGGTGTTTTTACCGGGTAAGAATACTCATTGTACATTCGTATAATAATTTGTCCGGTTAAAACGCCCATTAAGCGGGAATCTTTACTTTTTCGAATCAAAAAATTGGGAATCAAGTTAGCCTCGAACATTAAGGGTTCAATATTTCCTATATCAGTTGGAAAAGTAATATAACTATTTCCCTGGTTAACTTGTGTTATCGTTTTTAGCTTAACTGTAGGTATTGAATCAATAGTATTAGTTTCCTGCCCACTTAAATTTAAAAAGTTGCTGAAAATTAATACGATAATTATACCTTTTTTAAAAGTCATAGCTTAAATATTTTTTTTTATACAGATTAGACTTGTCATTGCGAATAGCCTGTTCCTAGAATCGGGAAAGTGAAGCAATTTCTCACAGTTTGCTAAACGGCTTTGAAACATAATCACTTTTTGTTTGCTCTGTGGATAATTTGTTTAAATCACCACAGAGCTTATTTGGGGGGATTGCTTTCTCGTTCCTCATCGCAATGACGTTCATCTTTTGGCCGTTGACTGTGCCAACTGTTTTTACAATCCTCTTGTCATCATTCTCTCAGTAAACTTTGAGTCTGAAACACCTGAATTAATTACAATATTGCTAAGAGATATATTGGTTTTATGATTTTTTTGTACATTTTTCATTTCTGATTGAGTTATTACCCAAAAACCTGAAATTTTCTTAGTTGATTTTATTGATAATATTTTTAGCAAATCAGCATCTTCATCATAAAATTCTTTTTTAACACCTACAAAATTGGCCTTATTAATCCATGTGATCGTTTTTGAATACATATAATCTTCATCTTTTGATACACTTTCAACTACATAACATTTAAATCCATCAACGGTTTCTTCTCTTAATAGCTTATGCTTATCGGCATCTAATTTACGATCGCCTAAATCATCATAAGTGAAGTCAGAACCCATAAAATAATCACTTTTGTTATCGCTTGAAAGACGCTTCGTTTTTTTCAAGGCTGGTAAGTAAATCCACTGATCATCAGACTTGTCATTATCATAACTCCAATTCATAAATGAAGTGTTTTTTACATCAGCCGGTGATTGAAAAAACATAATTTTCTTTTCAACATTACCAAAGTCTTTAGTGAATTGTTTGATTTTACGAACCCGTTTTTTCCCGTTTTTGTTAACCAAGGTCATCGTTAATATTGATGTTTGGTCATCGCCGGTTGCAATGTTGTACGATTTGTCAACTATTTGTTTTCCTGTTAACTGTGCAGTTGAATTAATTGATGCAAATAAAAACATTGCAACAAGTATTGAAGTGATTTTTAAATTTTTCATGATATTTATTTTAAAACGTTATTAAATGTTTTTTCTTTTTCCAGATCTGGTGGACTTTTAAAACCCACTGAGTCTAAATTTGTTATTCTGATTTTTGTTTATTTTTAAAATATAGGTTTGTGTTATAAAGTAGCACGAGCATAATTGTAAGTGTTCCTACCAAACTTGTAAACATATTAAGTGAAACCAATGCACCTAATTCCCTGTTTGGAGGAAATACTGAGAAAAGTAAAACCATGAAGCCTGCTATTACAACTATTGCATTAAAAATAATTGCGCGCCCGGAATGTGCCATGGTTTTTTTAGCTGTAAGTATTTTGTCACCTGTTTTTTCTGCATTGGTTCGATATTGTTCAATGAGATGAACCGCATAATCAATACCAATACCAATTGCTATACTTGATAACAATGCTGTAGTCGTATTTAATGGAATATTTAGGAACCCCATAGTCCCAAAACTAATTAAGGCCGTTATAATAATCGGAACTGCACCAATTAGACCCACTACAAATTTCTTAAACATGAATGAAAGTAACACGATAACAATGATTAGTGATAAAATTAAGCTCATAATCTGTCCTTCAAGAATTAAGTCAGTAAATACTAGGCCTTTGTACCCACTTCCTGCATATTTCAAGCTTACACCATTTTTTGCAAAATCATCTTCAAAAGTGTCAATAATTGCTATAGCCGAATTAATGGCTTTTGAATTATCACTCTTTAACTGAAAGGTGATATTGGCTTTTGAATAATCATAGTCCACTACCTTGTTGAGGTTTTCCGGATCACCAGACATTTCATAAAGTAAAAGGTATTGAGCAACCATGTCTTTGCTGTCAGGGATTGTATTAAACTCTTCCTTATCAGCATTCATCACCTTATTCATTCTTTTAATATAGTCGGTAAGTGCAAACGAATTCCCAACAACCTGAAGATCATTTTCTAATTTGCTTTGCATCTTATCTATTAATCTCAAAACAGCAGGTTCTTTAAATATATCCTTTTTGTCTTCTGAGTCTAAAATAAGATTTAAAGTAGTTGTACCTCCAAAATGAGCATTGATGAACTTATCGGTAAGTACAATATCACTGTCTTTTTCAAATTTTTCAAGAAAACTGGAATTAATCCATATTTTTTGCATTCCAATAATTGATAGAACAATAATTGCTATGGTTACGAAAATAGAAACACTCTTACGTTTTAGTACATTTGATGCAAAGCGAAAAGCAATAGAAGAGTCATCATCTTTCTCCGTATTTTTTGGTTTCTTAACTTTCGGCAATCCAAAAGCCATTATACCGGCTGGAATAAGAGTTAATGATAAAACCATTGCCATTAACACACCTAATGCAGTAAAAATTCCAAAATATTTGATTGGGTAAACTTGTGATGTCAATAATGAAATAAAACCAACAGCAGTAGTTATGGAAGTCATAACAACAGGTTTCCACATGTTTTTGATCATGTCAATCGTTGCTTCTTTTTTGCTTGCATCAGGGTTTTTTATTAAAAACAGCTGTAAGTGGCTGTATAAGTGGATTCCATCAGCAACACCTATCGCTATAAGCATTACCGGTATCATTGTAGAAACTGCATAAATGGGTATTCCTGATAATGCCATTGCACCAAATGCCCATAATACACTGAAGAAAACTACGGCCATGGTTAAAATAGTGCTTTTCACACTCCTGAGCATAAAAAATAACACAAGCGTTATCACCAATAATACAATGGGAACCATTTTTTGCATATCGGCTGGACCTAATAATGCCATAGTACCTTCAACAATTGGGCGACCCGCTACATGTACACTTATGTTCTCTGTTTGGTAAGAATCTACCAGATCAAGTATTTCATTATAAAACTCTTGTGTAAAAACGTCATCTCTGATTTCTGCAATAATAACCGTAACTGTTTCATCAGTTGAAACCAGTCTGCCGTAAACCATTTCATTATGTCTTACATTTTCTTGTAATAAATCCAGTTTTTCTTTTGATTTAGGAACTCGTTTGTAAAAGGCTTTTACATCCATTCCTTCTTCATCACCAATTATATTATCTGCGGTATATAGAGATGTGACATCTTCTTTCTCAATTTCATCCATTTTTTGCAACTTTTTGGTAAGTTGCTTCAAGGTATCCAGGGTTTCTGTATTAAAAACACCATTTTTATTCTCAATAGCCACAATGATACCATCGTTAATACCAAACCATTCTTCAGCCATATCGCTGTATACAAAGGCCGGATGATCTTGTGGCATATATTTATCAAGATCTGTTTCCATTCTTGAATTTTGCTTCATAACCATGAATAAAAGTACACCAGTTACTATTGTAATGGCAATAATTAACCAAGGCACCTTTAATAATTTGTTTAAAAAATTTTCCATTTTACTTACTGTTAGTTAATATTCACTATTTTAAATTATATTGCTAATTTTTTAATTATTGACT
>JAOZNO010000391.1 GCA_029933755.1 Bacteroidales bacterium
TCATTAAAGCTGATAAATTAGTTGACAATAGCCCCGTTAATATCATGGATGGTATGCAGGGGAAAATTGCGGGTGTGCGTATAAGCTCTGGTTCAGGTGAGCCTGGTGCAGGTGTTGATATAACAATACGTGGATATAATTCTATTTCGGCTGGAACCAGTCCTCTTTTTGTAATTGATGGAATGCCATATGATGTAAATCCCGATGAAATGGCATCAACATCTATAGGAAATGGAAATTCATCAAATCCACTTAGTGTTATTAATCCTGCCGATATAGAATCTGTTACAGTATTGAAGGATGCTTCTTCTACGGCTATTTATGGATCAAGAGGGGCAAACGGAGTAATTATAATTACGACTAAAAGTGGTAAACTAGGACAATCTTTGGTGAATTTTAGTTCCTCAGTTGGATTTTCAGAAACTTCAAAGAAAATAGATGTACTTAGTGGAAATGAATTTATTGAATACAGAAGAGACGTAGACCCTGACGGATATCTATTTTATTCAAACGGAGATATTAATTATCCTATAGATCCTTATGAATTACAACAACATGACTGGCAGAATGAGATTTTAAGAACAGCACTTCAACAAAATTATGATCTTTCTATGAGTGGGAAATCGGAAAAAACTGCCTATTCAGTTAGCCTAGGATATCTTAATAATGAAGCAATAGTTAAAAACAATGACCAACAAAGGTATTCAATGCGTATGAAAGTTGACCATCAAAAAAGTGAAAAATTACTTATTGGTTTAACAACTAGTCTTGTATATTCTGAAATAAATGGAGCTGCCCAAAGTGGAGGTGGTAACGGTCTATTTAATGGTGTTGTTCAAAACCTGGTTATTTCAACACCCGTGGAATTATACAATCCAACTTTTGATCCTGGTGATACATATTTATCACCCTCTTCGATGCTTGACGAAAGTTATAAAAAAATGACAACGGCTAATACAAATACAAATGCCCATATTGATTATACTATTATAGATGGACTAAAATTCAGTTTAACTGGTGGATATACTTTTTCAAGTTCAAAAGGGTCGGAGTTTTACGGAAAAGAGACTGTTTGGGGTTTTGGTGACGACGGCTACAGTAATCTTTCAGAGTCAAGAGCTTATTCAGTAAATGGTTCAGCTCAATTGCATTATTCAAAATATTTCAACGAAAACCATAACTTGAATGCAATGCTTGCTACTGAAACTAATCTATACAATTATGAATGGTTTGGTGTTGAGAAAACACACTTTTTAGATGAATCAACAGGTGTCTTTGATATTAGCAAAGGGAGTACTGCGAAAAGTTCTTCTTCATACCGTGATAATAGCAAGCGAGTTTCGTTTTTTGGACGTTTAAATTATGTTTTTAAGGAGAAACATATTGTAACAGGTACTTTTAGAGCAGATGGTTCTGATAAGTTTGGGTCAGGAAATAGATATGGTTACTTTCCTTCAGCTGCTTATTCCTGGGTGCTTATTGAAGAGGGTTTTATGCAAAATCAATTGATATTAAGTAATGCCAAATTCAGATTAAGTTATGGTGCAGCTGGTAATGACCGTATTCCTTCGCACAGATATTTGGCACGTTTAGAAAATACCTATTATAATGGTGAGTTAGGAATGTCGGCTAATTCTCAGGCAAACGAAATGTTAAAATGGGAAACAACATATCAATCAAATATTGGTCTTGATTTAGGTTTTCTTAAAGATGCCATCATATTAACTGTTGATATATATGAAAAACAAACTCACGACATGTTAATACCTACACCTATTGCTGGTCGTACTGGTTATTCGCAACAATGGCAAAATATAGGTCGGGTTGATAACAAAGGCATAGAATTTCAATTGTCTACAAGAAATATTAATAAAAAGGATTTTAAATGGACTACAAATTTTAATATTAGCCATAATGAAAATAAGGTTGTAGATTTGGGTTTAGTAGATTTTATTCCTGTTTATATGCCAGGTGGCTGGATTCAAGAAATTGGACGTGTAACTGTTGATGGTTCTCTTGGTGAAGCATATGGTTTTGTATTTGACGGGATATATCAAGTTAGTGATTTTAATTGGCAAGAAGGAAGTAATCCAAGTATTCCACACGAAAACAGAGTATATGTATTAAACGATAATGTTGTGTCAGTAGCTGGGATGAATGTAAAGCCAGGTTCTCATAAGTTTGAGGATATTAACGGTGATGGTATTGTTAGTTTAGATGATGACAGACAGGCAATAAGCTCTAGTCAGCCATTGATTTTTGGTGGTATTGGAAACACCTTTAGATACAAGAATTTTGAATTAAATGTGTTTTTTGAAGGCTCTTATGGAAATGAAATTTTTAATGAATCAAAATTTCGTTTAGAAGGTGGAATTATTAATTCATATATGAATGTATCAAAAGATTTTTATTATAATCATTGGACAATTGATAATCCTTCTACTACCTATGGAGATTATGCTGACTATAACCCTTCTGGATATTTATCTTCTTCATATTATGTTGAAGACGCTTCATATATAAGGTTGAAAAGTATATCGTTTGGATATGATTTATCATCTAAATTAGTTCATAAGCTAAAGCTTTACAAAGCACGTTTATCTGTTACAGGTAATAATTTATATACCTGGACAAATTATTCAGGATACGACCCGGAAGTTAATTCAGGTAACCCTTTACTAAGTGGAGTTGATAGAATATCATATCCGAGAGCAAGAACTATTTTATTTGGATTAAATATAACATTTTAAAAATCAGATATTATGAAAATAAAAATAAAAATATACCTGCTTTTGGCAGGAGTTTTATCAATAGGTTTAAGTAGCTGTTCAAAGTATTTAGACACGCAACCTTATTCTTTTAATACCGTAGATAAATTATATACATCAGCTCAGGGTGCAGAACTAGGCATAACAGGCTGTTATAATGCTTTAAATGCTGAAGCTGTGCAGGGTGGAGCGTGGGCAGGGACGTTTGTAGCCACTACACCTATTATGTTAAATGGAGGTACCGATGAAGTAGTATTACGCGATGGTCTTTTGGATCCAAATTGGGCACCTTTTGGTAATGCTACGTTTACAGTACAGAATCCAAAACTTAAAGATGAGTGGTTTGTTTTATTTGCGGGAATTAACCGAACAAATTATTTGCTCGAAAAAATCAACGATGTTGATATGAGTGAAGACAGGAAAACTGAAATAATTGGTGAAGCACATTTTTTGCGAGGTTTTTATTATTTCTATTTAGCTGTTGAATTTGGAGGGCTACCAATTTTTACAAACTCTAATCATGACCCCGATATGCAAAGGGAGTCAATAGAGGATGTTTATAATTTAATTATCTCAGATCTTACAATTGCATATGAAACATTACCTAATAGAGCATCTAAGTTAGGAAGAGCAGATAAATGGTCTGCAGGAGGTTATTTGTCAAAAATTTATACTTATCTGGCAAGTTGTAAAGCAAATAATGTTGGTGAGGATTTAGGCTTTTCACTAAATAGTTTTGCCTGGGTAAATAGTGGCGAAATGTATAATAAGGCTAAAGTTATAACTGATGATATAATTAATAATAGCGGTTTTACTTTAACAGAACACTACGATTATCTATTCAGGGAAACAACCGAGCAGGCAAAAGCTGAAGAAAGTCTATTCTCTCTTCTGGGAAGTAAAAATGTAAGTGCAGGAAATCTGAATCTTACACTGTTCTGGCAGATTCCGGTTGGTGCTCCTGGTGCTGGTGGTGGTTATGGTTGGTTGCGCCCTGTTGGCGAGTTATTTTATAAATATGATTCAACGGATTTAAGGAGAACTCATAATATAACACAAGCTTTGTTTACAGATAATCCAACAGAAACGGTTGAAGGTGTGACTTATTATATACCTATCCCATGTACAGATCCATTACAGATAGATTTGTGTGTTGGTAAATATAGGTATCGTTCTGCTGCTGAAAAGGGCATCTCAAATGCTTGGTCTGATGGCAATATCAGTTTACTGCGATTTGCTGATATTCTACTACTTAATGCAGAGGCACTTTATTTTACAGGCGATGAAGCGGGTGCAAGAGCAAGGTTAAGAGAAGTTAGGACTCGTATTGCAGCTGATGGTACACATCTTGACCTTTTAACAAGCAATTATTATAATGCCGATTTTCAAACAGAGTTATTAGATTCTCGTAGTAGGGAACTGTGTTTTGAAGGATGGCGTAGAATTGACTTAGTTCGGTTTGGTATAATTGATGAAACAATTGCCGGATTAAGTGATGATATGGGTACTTGGAATGTAATTGTACCTGTATTACAAGCCAACTGGGCACATCATAAAATGTGGTTCCCAATTCCTTTATCAGAGATTGAACTAAGTCCAATAGAGCAAAACCCTGGTTATTAAACTTTAAATGTGCATAAAAATGAAAAATAAAAAAATAAAATATAGTCAAATAAATAAAGTCCAAATTATACTCGGATTATTTATATTGGTTTTCTTTACCTTTTCTTGTGAAAAGGACGAATATCCAACACCAAGTGCTGCAACGATCGTAACTTCAGGTATTTCCTCTATTACTGGTTCGTCAGCAATTAGCGGTGGAGCAATTAGCTCAGATGGTGGA
>JAOZNO010000392.1 GCA_029933755.1 Bacteroidales bacterium
GATTTAAACGAGTGAAGAATTCTCGATTTTCCTCTTCTACATGTATATTAAAGGTTTCTTTGTCCTTATCTGTATTTAGGTTTTGGTTAACAAAGCTTGATAAATCATTAATCAACTGTTTTCGACTGTCACTATCAGTTTCGTTTTTAATTTTATCAATTTTTTCTTTTAACCTTTGAAACACACTATCTTTTTGAATGATATGCAAGGCAAAGTTGACTAACTCCCTGTTTTTAAATTTTAGCTCGTTTTGTAAATGTTGTTTCTTTAAAGTTACATTCTTAAGTTCAGATTCAATTAATTCCTGTTCTGCTTTTTGAAACTCTTCTCTCTTTTTAACAATTTCCCTGTTTTTATTTTCATCAAATCTACTTCCTGAAAATAGATACCAAATTATAAGAAGGGTAATTATTCCAACGAGGATAAATGTTGTTTTTTTCCAGAAATATGAATTGTTCACAAATTTTTCTTCATAAGTGTCCTGATCTGATAATTTAACAGAATCGTTTGCTTTTATATTTTCTTTTTTATGTAAAACGTCATTATTTATAGTAGAAGATTGATTTTCTGTGTCTGAAATAAACTGTGAATCTATCTGAAATGCATTTTTTATAATAGAGCTATCCGATTCAATATTATATGAATTATTTGTGTCAATTTCGCTATGGCTTTTTGTAAATGGATTTATAAGTTCACTATCCTGCGTAACTTTTAGTTTAAAGACATTATTAATGAAAAACAGGGCAAAGAATGCCATTAAACCAGCCAATATTGGCGTTGTAACCCAACCAATAGAGATTTGACCAAGAACACTAAGTTTTATTCCCCGGCCACCTTTTAACAGACCAATACCTATAATTGAACCAACAATAACCTGGGAACTTGAAACAGGGACTAGTGGTATAGCAGGGAGTCCGATACTTGCAACAAAATCTGATAATGCTTGTGAAGAAAAGATGAAAAGTACAATTGAATGAGACAGAACGACTACAAGTGCAGCTTCGGATGAAAGTTGAAGAATACTGTTGCCAACTCTTTTCATTATTCTTTTAGAATAGGTGAAAATTCCCACTGCTATAGCAATACCACCGATTAAAAATAATTGCTGTACCCCACTTAATGTGAAAAGCACCAAATCTAAATCTGTAGTAGGTGCAGCTGAAACAAATATTCCCATTACATTGGCTATATTATTCGCACCAAGGCTGTAAGAGCCAAATGCGCCTACAACAAGTAATGCAAATCTTAAAAAAGCATCAAGTTTTAGGAGGTGTGGTTTTCTCTTTTTTAAAATAAACTTGAATAGCTGATATAGAATTACTGCAAATATAGCTCCTAATATAGGGCCAGCTACCCAAGTTGTTAAAATTTTTGTTAAAGAGTTAATATTTGTAGGGTTGCCCGTATAAAAATTCCATCCTATAATTCCACCAACAATTGCTTGAGTGGTTGAGACAGGGAGTTTAAATTTGGTCATATAGAAGACCGTGATAGCTGCAGATAATGCTACCGTGAATGATCCGGCAAGGGCATCAATTTTCCCTAAAGACCCGAGTGTGTGCGTACCACCAGCACCTTGAACCACCGCACCAATAATAACAAATATTCCTGCTATGATAGCTGCCTTCTTAAAACTGACCATTTTTGTTCCTACGGCTGAACCAAAAACGTTAGCTGCATCATTAGCACCTAATGACCACCCCAAAAATAACCCGCTTGATAAAAAGAGAAATATCATAAATTGTTGTTATAAACTACGTTTTATTGCCATAATGGATAATAGGTCGGCAACTACCTGTGCAGCATCCGATAGGTGTTCAATGTGAAGGGCAAAATACCTGAGATGTATTTTTTCACTTAAATTAAGTTCGTTTAATTCCTTAAATAGACGTCGTTTAATGTTGTCTGCAAGTTTATCTGATTCTCTCTCGTAATAATGAACCCGGTGTAACTTGTCCTTTACCGCACCCACGTCATTAAAATATGCCCTAACCGCCGGAATTAATGATTCTACAGAAAGAACTGCAGCATCTGTTAATTTTGAAAAATCATTATTTAATTCAATAGGTATTTTAGGCCCTTCTACATCAAATTGCAAAATGTTTTCTTTAGCAGTATCTATTATGTCGTCAAGCTTTTCAAGCAAAACCATTACATCACCTCTAAATTGTGGTAAAAGGGAATGGATGTATAAATCATTTTCAATTTGCCTTCTTATATTATCTGCATGTGATTCAAGGTTTAAAATTGTTTCCATGTTAACAGTAAACTCTTGAATTTCTTGATTTAAGTAGTTGTTAACACCTTGTTTAAATACTAGTGCACCCTGATCAATGGCATCCAGAAATTCGTTAATTGATGAAATTACAGTGTCAGCAGTTTTAAATAAAATACCCATAGTTTTATATGATAAATTCCGGACAAATATACACACTACAATCATTTCTGTCAAGCCCCTCGATAGTTTGATGTTTAAGTTTGCAGTTAAGTGTAGAGGTGTTAGTATTCGTATTAGGCAGAAAAAGAGGCGGATGTGAAAATATGAGAGGGGTTTATTGTTGCGGTTTAATTACGCTTATGTATTAATGTAGTGTTTAAATATGGGCTCTAGGTGTTAAGGAACAGGTATTTTTGATTGGGAAAGTGATTTGTATGGATAGAATTAGAAGAAAACCCAATACTGAGGTGTGAAGAATTGAAACTTTTAATTTTCTGAGTATGCTTTATAAGGTGCTGAATTTGTGGGTATTGTGTGGGAAGAAGAAGTTTAAGCTTTTTGGTGATGAAGAGGAAAAGCGAGTTTTATCTAATTTAAATTTAGTGGGTTATGCCCGGAGATAATCTTTTTTTTGTGCTTTATAATCTTTTTATCATTATTAGATTTATGAAGTTTGGAATAGATAATATAAAAAATAAAAATTTCAATAAGGTAGCTTAAAAATGATGTTCCAAATAGTATTATCCTGGAGTAAACATGTGTTTTTAATGCAAATAATAAAATGGTTATAATGGAAACAATAATAAAGTTTATAAAACTAAAAGTAAGAATCATATCAATAGCTCTTTTAAAGCTTAATAATTTGTATTTTCCCGTGATGAATGATACGGATATCCAAATTGTGATAAATACAAGAAAAGGGCAGATGTAGGTGGGGAAGACCGTGCGAACAGTAGCTGGTTTGTACCAGGCAAGAATCAGGAATGAGAAAGTAACAATTAAAATATCAATAAGGATAATAAAAAGAGTATTATTCATATATATAAAACTCTTTTTATATTTATATTCCCCTCCCTTTGTTTGTTCATTAACTTCCATTGCGCAAGATAAATAATATAAGATATAATTCAAAATAAATTGAAAGGAGGTATTTATATAAAATTGTCAATGCTGTTTATATATATAAGATTCTTACTATGCTTACATCTTGTTTTTTACCTATATGCGCTTTCCTATTATGTGGTAATTTAGAGGAATTCTAAATAATAATGGTTTATGAAAAAGAAGTAGGAGGGAGTTGAATAGTTGACGGCACTCCGAAAAGCCGCTTAGCGGGTAATTCTATTAAAAGTAAAAATGTATTAGTCTGTATATCTGCTTATTAAAAACCCGCTTAGCGGCTGAATGCAGAAAATCACACTTTTCGGAGCAGACTCATATTTAAAAATGCAACTGACCAAATACAAAGTTCCTCTATGAGGGTTTCATATTTTCAAGCAAAATTAATAATTAATCTGTTTCACCTTAATGCTATCAACAGCCGTTGAATATCCAGCGAATATACCAAAACCATTTTCAATATTATTGTATACCTGAACAGGTTCCATAAAAAACTCATCAGTAGCCTCTTTATGTTTAGCTAGTGTTTTGTAGTACTGGTAATAATCTTTACTAATTGTATGAAATTGTAAGTAATACATTGTACTGTCATTTTCATTTATTGAGTCGTCATAATAGGTATAGGAGTAACTTGAAAATGATAAAGAATATTCCTTGCCATTAAAAAATTCATCACTTACTAAAAGGCCTTCACCAATACCCCATTCCTGAAATGTGTTAGGATCGTCACTGTAAAGGTATTGCGTTTCCAGATATACATCACCTGTTTCTTCTCCAGTTTCCCAATCATAAAAAATTACATTTTTATATAGTTGAACAAAATAAAAATTTTCTGTATCCTTATTGTCTTTAAATTTTAGCTTAAACTTAATTACCTGCGATCCGTATTCATCAATTGATTTATTTGTCGATATACTTATAATATTGGTTTTATCAGGTAAATAACTTTCTGCTTTTACAACAGGGTATTTACTTGAAGACACTTCAATTTGATATGAATCACTTTCAGTCATAATAAAGCTTGACTGATAGTTTCCCGGACTAATCTCAACCAGTTTTTCAATTAAATAACCATTTTTTAATATAGTGACATCTGCATTTTCTACAGAGTCAAACTCATGTTTGCCATCTAAAATATATCGACTTTCGGTTAAAGAAACAATCATATTACTATCTCTGGAAAAGAAGCTATTTACCGTTAACTCTCGTCCTTCATCAGGTATATTAATATTTATTGTTTTTTCGCAGCTAGATAATATGGCTGTAATTATTG
>JAOZNO010000393.1 GCA_029933755.1 Bacteroidales bacterium
AGATAAACTCAAACTACCTTTTAGCAGTTGTAACTGCTTAAAGGTTATTCAGAAAACACAGAATATTTAAACCAGAGCCAACTCTAACAATACAGATTTCTTCCAGAACTATTTATCTTCCCAACCATCAATTTGTAAATATATTTTGCTAGCTGATGACTTATACATTCTGTTTTGAATAAAATCCCCGGACTCATCAGCTTCAACAGATCTCCATGAGCCCCGTGTAAACTTAAAACCCATTTTAAGCCATCGATCCAGCATACTAATGGAATATTTACCCCTATTGTTTACTTTTAATTTAAACCTGTTGTCACCGGGATCCCAATCATTAAACCCACCAACAATATAAATATCTGATAATTTTGGAGTGTTTTTAGGAATTTTGCTCAATTCAATGTTTATTATCTTTTCATTCGGACCTGCCAGATCATTCCATTTCTCCACATTTACAAGTAAGGTATCAACAAACTTTCTCCTTATTTTTCGATTTTCTATTTTTTGTCCGTTTGCAGCCACTTCCTGTTTAAGAATACTGCCACGTGTTATTTTAAATTCCAGATCACTCCACTTCCAGGGGACCGTTAAAGAATATAAACCCTGGTCGTTTTTTTTGAAAGCATAATCTGCAAGGCCAGGTTCCCATTTGTTATAATTTCCGAATAGGTAAAGTGTTGCATTTTGAGGTGTGTTTTCAGGAACTTTTGCAATAATTATGCTTACATTTTTATGGTTTCCACTTGCTAAATCCAGCCAATTTTCAATATCTAGATTAATGGTGTCTATTTCATCATAATTATAATCAAGATTATTAAGTTTAAAGCCATATTTATCAGCAGCCTCTGTGTTCCATGACCCTCTGGTTATTTTAAATGAAAGCCCATATTTTTTTCGTGGAATAGAGATTAAATACTTGTCCATTTTGTCTTTCCTGAAAACATACTTTATATCACCCGGATCCCAATCATTAAAATTTCCCACAAGAAAAATATTATTATTTTCAGGTGTACTTTGGGGGATTTTATGTAATACAATGGTTACATTATTCTCATCCGTATCTGATAAATCGCCCCATTGTTCAACCTTAATAAAGCTTGTATCACCTTTTTCAAAGTCAAGTATTCTTTTGGCTATATCTTCACCATACTTATCAGCCTCAGGTCTCGAAATATCATTTCTAACAATCTTGTAATTAATTTTTATGCCATCTCTATTAAAACTACGTGGAATTGATACCGACATTTTACCTGTTAAACTATCTTTCTTAAATTTATAGCGATCATCATCAGCCGGGTTCCATGCATTAAAGTTTCCAGCAATTTTAATTTCATCATCCTTTGGTGTATTTTCCGGAAGCTGTACGAGAACAATGGTTACCGAGTCACAATCAAGCGGATCTAAATCAGACCAACTTTCAATTGAATTAATAATGGTGTCATTATCAAAAGTGTAGGCATATCTGTCATCCTGTTCATTCCCACACCTGTCTTTCTCCACAGTAGTCCAATCACCTCTTGTAAATTTATACTCAATGCGACCAAAAGTTGTTGGTAGTGTAACAATGTATGTGCTGTCAGCATTTTGCGTAAGTATGTACGAATCATCACCAGGATCCCATAAGTTAAAATTACCCGTTATGTAAATGTCTGCCCCAACGGGTGTATTTTTTGGAATTCCTTCTACTTTTACCACGATTTGCTTACATGAACTAAAAATGAAAAATATAAGTAAAACGAATAATATTTTTTTTGTATGTTTTTTTAAATGAAATATCATAATGTTGTATTTAACCGTATTGCGTCTATAATTCCAAAATCTCCACTAACTGATTCTTTAACTATCTTTCCATCCACTCCAGAAACTCAGGAACTTTCACCCTGCTGATTAGAATAGTATCATCACTTGCCGGTTCAAGTTCAATTTTTAATCGGCTGTTAAAAAATTTGTGTATTTTATGTATCGCATTAATATTTATATAATATGCCCTGTTAATCCTGAAAAAATATTTAGGATCAAGCATTTCGGACAATTGGTTTAAAGAATAGTCAATAATGAATGGACGATTATTCAGGGTACTAATAAAAACTTCATTATCTTCTGCAAAAAAATAGGCAATGTCTTCTGTTTTAATAGATTTAATCTGATCTCCGATTCTTGTAATAAACCTTGATTTATAATCTTGTTTCGTTTTTGATAATTCAAGCAATTTCTCTAATTGATTTTGACTGATAGATGAATCTCCACGGTATTGTTTTTTTAGTTCATCCAGTTTGCTAAGAGCATTTTTTAGTGCTTTAAGTTCAATTGGTTTCAATAAATAATCAATACTATTTACCTTAAATGCCTGAATTGCATACTCATCAAAAGCCGTTGTAAAAATTACCGGTGATGTGATTTTCACTTCATTAAAAATCTCAAAACTTAAACCATCTGCTAACTGAATATCCATAAAAACAAGCTCAGGATGTTTATTATTTTTAAACCAAAGCACGCTATCTTCAATTGAATCAATACAATCTAAAACTGTAATTTCAGATATAGCAGCAGCAAGAAGTCTTTTTAACTCATTTTGTGCAAAAGGTTCATCTTCTATAATTAGAACATTCATTATTTAACCCTTTATTATTAATGGTATTTTTACCCTGAAACAATCATTTGTTTCTTCCACAATAACTTCTTTATCAGAAATAAAAGCATACCTGCTTTTAATATTCTTCAAGCCCAATTGAGAGGAATACTCCTTTATCTGTTTCTTTTGTAAATTATTTGAAACAAGCAAATAGCCATCAGTTGAACTAATTTTTACTATTAACTGTTTCTTTTTTGAAACAATATTATGTTTTACCGCATTTTCAATAAGCATTTGGATAGTCATTGGCGCAATTAAACAATCATTTAACTCTTCAGCTATATTAATTTCAAATTTTAACATATTGGTAAATCGTAATTCATATAAGTAGACAAATGCTTTAATAAAATCTAATTCAGTTTCTAGTTTAACCACTTCTTTTTCCTTTTGCTCCAGAACATATCTGTAAAATCTGGATAGCTTCCTGATATACTCAGCTGCTGTATCCTTGTTTTCATAAATTAATGATGATAATGTATTTAAACTATTAAACAGAAAATGTGGATTAACCTGATTACGTAGCATTTCAAACCTGAATTCAGCATTCTCAACTTTAAACCGTTCTAACTCGGCCAATGAAAATTGCCATTTATTTAGCAAAAATCGCCCTAATTCAGTCAAATTATATATAAGAGTGATGAGAATTAGAGCAAACAAATTAATTAGCTCAATTTGAACGATAAAAAAAGTTTTGTTGAGAATAAAGTAATTTATAATCAAACGTGGAATATAAACAGCAAAAAAAATGAAACCCATATGTAAAAACACCTGCTGTCCAAAACGTTTTTTCACATGATCATCCCAACTTACTTTTTTATCAAGAATTGTATTAATGGAATAAAAGCCCTGAAACACAATTATTGAAACAATAATTGTAATAGCATAATTAAAAGAAGTATCTATAATACTATGATTTCTATAAATCAAACCCAAAATAACATCAACAGAAAAACTAAAAATAATTGCCGAAATGAATGCAATCAAAAGTCGATGCTTTTTGTTTTTTATAATTGATTTGTAGCGCATTTTTAATTATGCTTAAGGTTTATTAACTGTGAAAGTAGTAAATTTTCAGTGTTCCTGAAGAAAAGGCCAGGAAATTCCCAGCCTTTTAGGTAAAAAATCAAATTGAAAGATTAATATAATAGCTATGCTAGTACCTGAGCGGAAACTAAGTGTTTGGATGGGAAATTTCAAGTTCTAGGCTTGTGAAATCTTAAAAATCAGGAGTTTACTTTTGTAAATGCGATGTACTGAGCTTGTCGAAGTAATTGTTTTTTAAGATGAGCATAACAGCCTGTCCCGAGATTATCGGGAAAGAAATTGGAATTTCCGGTCAAACACTAACTAACTATTATTTCTTTATTTCCACAACCATATCCTGAGTCTTGGAATTTAAGCCTTTTACAATTTCTTTACTGTAAACTTTTTTCAACCCTTTGTGAACATAAAATGTATATTTCCCTTTTGGGAATTTTGAAATATCAAAAGGAATTAATGCATCGCCTTTTCTTATGAAAGTACTTGCATATAAAAGAGATCCGTCTTCTGAATAAACTTTCACAATAAAACTTTGTCGTTTACTGCTTTTAGGTGTGGTGGCACGTAGGACAACTAGTTTGTCTGTGTTCATTCGAATATCAAAAATTTGTAGACTTGTATCTTTTTTTTGGCTAGGTATTTCCCCCGATAATACGCTAGCTGAACTAAAAAATGATACAAAAAACAATACTGCTGTAATAAAAGTTACCTTTGTTTTCATGACATCGTGTTTTAAATGAATAATTTTTAATTATACCTCAAATGTACAATGCACTATGCAAATGCATAACTAATTAACTGCGAACTTAAGAATTAGATAGGTGAAGGGTATTTTGGTGGATGTGAAGTAAGGTGCCGAACTAAAATCTATTATAAGAATGAGTTCACTCCTAAAATTTGCTAAGGGGATGAAACTCCTCGCAGCAAGCTGACGAGG